>NZ_JBFRVX010000020.1:0-15648 GCF_041475345.1 Vibrio sp. 10N.222.48.A3
AGATTCCAGATACCTCGTCCCTCGGTTTTGAAATGACGAGTTTAACTTTAGATTAGCTGATGCGTTTAGCCAAAACAAAAAGGAAAGCCAATGGCTTTCCTTTTTAGTATCTAGCGTTTGTTAACTGACTAACGATAGTCTGAGATTAACAGCCCGGACCACAATCCAGACAGTGTTTCACCATCTCTGGACCTAGGTGCAGTTTCGCATTGAGGTCACGTAGTGCAGTTCGTACACCTTCTTCGATTACTGGGTGGTAGAACGGCATGTCTAGCATTTCAGAAACCGTCATCTTGTTCTGGTGTGCCCATGCTAACAAGTGCGCCAAGTGTTCTGCGTTTGGTCCCATCATTTCAGCACCAAGGAAACGGCCTGTACCTTGCTCGCCGTAAACGTGCAGAATACCTTTGTTGCGTAGCATCACTCGTGAACGACCTTGGTTCTCGAAAGACACTTCACCCGTTGCGAAACAGCCACATGTGCCTAGGCGGGTGGTGATCTCTTTGTACGTTTCACCAACCATCGCGATTTGCGGGTCAGAGAATACCGCCGAGATTTTAGAGCGGCGTAAGCCTGCACGAATCTCAGGGAAACGACCTGCGTTGTCACCGGCAATACGCGCTTGGTCTGCTGCTTCATGCAGTAGAGGCAGTTGGTTACTCGCATCACCAGCGATAAATACTGATGGTAGCGATGTTTGTAGCGTGTAGTGGTCTGCAACTGGCACACCACGTTCATCAAGTTCTAGAGAGGTATTTTCTAGGCCAAGCTTATCAGTGTTAGGGCGACGGCCTGTAGCTGCCAGTACGTATTCAACGATGTTAGTTTCTAATTCACCTTGCTTATTGATGAACTGGATTTCGACGCGAGCTTCACCCGATTCTGTGGTAATGCGTTTCATGCTTTCGATTTTCACGTCGGCATCTAGGTAGAACTCTTCATTGAAGGCTTTGTCTGCGTAAGCCATGATCTCTGGGTCGGTTACTGGGCCAACTTGACCACCTAAACCGAACAGTTTTGTTTTCACACCCAAGCGGTGTAGTGATTGACCAAGCTCTAGGCCAATAACGCCCGGGCCAAATACCGCCACTGATTCTGGTAAATCATCCCAGCTGAATACGTCATCATTAATGATCAGACGGTCACCAAGTTCATTCCAAACTGCAGGGTATGCAGGGCGAGAACCTGTTGCGATAACAATACGCTTAGCCGTCACAACTGTGTGGTCATCGATTTGTAGCGTGTTGTCATCTAAGAACTTTGCGTAGCCAGAGATCTTGTCTTGCTCTGGGATTTCATCAACACCTTCTAAAACAAAACCAACAAAACGGTCACGTTCAAACTTCACTCGGTCCATCACTTCACGGCCGTTAATCACGATATCCCCTTGTGGGTGAACGCCAAAAGCCGGAGCTTTCTCAATTTGGTGTACACTTTCAGCCGCTGCAATAAGCAGTTTAGATGGCATACAACCAACACGAGCACAGGTTGTACCGTAAGGGCCGCCTTCAATCATCACAACACTGTCAGTGTGTGCTTTTGCAGCGCGGTAAGAACCTAAACCTGCCGTACCGCCCCCGATAACTGCTACATCTACATTGACTTGTTTCATAATAATTTTCTCGCAATAGCTAAATTTAGTTTGAACGAACCCCTCCAACTCTGGTGATTTTTTGAGAGTCAGGATAACGGGCAGGTTTTGTGATTCTGTTTTATTAGGTTTAGCTTGTCGCTCTGCCTTTATTGCTAACTGCTTCTTGTTACTAACTATAGGTTAGTTAAAGACGGGCGAGTCACAAGCTATATTCTTTTCCAAAGCTCAGATAAGAGTGTTTGGAATAGCTAACCCACAAGAGGGTGGGTTAGCTGATATTGCTTAGTTAACTTAACGATTAAGCTTATATCGATGGTAAGTCATTAACCTAGGAAAGCTTCAAGTTCTTCGCTACCACCGATGTGTTTGCCACCGATGAATACTTGTGGAACCGTTGTGCGACCAGAGATTGCACGTAGGCTTACTGTTGTCGCGTCTTTACCTAGTACTACTTCTTCGTAGTTCAAACCTTTGTCGATTAGGTTCTGCTTCGCTTTCATACAGAAAGGACAGCCTGGCTTAGTGAATACTGTGATTGACTCTTGCTCTTTGTGCTCAGGAGCAATGTAGTTAAGCATAGTATCTGCATCAGAAACCTTGAACGGGTCGCCTGGTACGTCTTCTTCGATGAACATTTTTTCTACCACGCCGTTTTTAACCAGCATGCTGTAGCGCCATGAACGTTTGCCGAAGCCGATGTCGTTTTTCTCAACTAGCATGCCCATACCGTCTGTGAAATCACCGTTACCATCTGGGATGAATGTGATTTTTTCAGCTTCTTGGTCTGCTTTCCAAGCGTTCATTACGAATGTGTCGTTTACTGAAACACATAGAATGTCATCAACACCGTTATCTTTGAATACAGAATGTAGCTCGTTGTAACGAGGTAGGTGGCTTGAAGAACATGTCGGTGTAAACGCACCTGGTAAGCTGAATACGATAACTGTCTTATCTTTGAATAGCTCTTCCGTCGTTACGTTAACCCATGCATCGCCTTGGCGAGTTGGGAATGTTACTTGAGGGATTGATTGACCTTCTTTAGATGCAAACATATTGATTTCCTTAAATAGTATTTTGAATTTTGTTCTATCAGAGCTTAACGTTTTTCTTTGCTCTGTTTCGTTTCGTTGAGCCCATTATTAGACAAATCCTTTGATAGCTCTAATCGTTTGATGTTATGGTTTTGATAGGTAAATTCTATCAAGAGCATTTTTCTTTTAAATGTTTCTATTAGAACCCTTGTTCTTATTAAAACCTGAGGTAAGAGACTGATCATGAACATTCGTGACTTTGAATACTTGGTGGCGCTCGCAGAGCATAAACACTTCCGAAAAGCGGCAGAAGCGTGCTTTGTCAGTCAGCCGACACTAAGCGGTCAAATACGCAAACTAGAAGATGAAATTGGACTTCAGTTAACCGAGCGTAGTCCAAGGAAGGTAATATTTACAGAATCAGGGTTACAACTTGTTGAACAAGCCAAGCGTATTCTCAATGAAGTGAAAACTTTTAAAGATATGGCGAGTGGACACGGTGAAGCGATGACGGGGCCGATGCACATTGGTTTTATTCCGACCGTTGGCCCTTATATTTTACCTAAGATCATTCCTCATCTTAAAGATAGCTTTCCCGATCTTGAGCTTTACCTGCATGAAGCGCAGACCCATCAGCTAGTGAGTCAACTTGAAGATGGCAAGCTTGATTGTTTGGTATTGGCTGCAGTTGATGAAACGGCGGCGTTCAAAGAGATTGATGTGTATAACGAACCGTTAAGCGTCGCAGTACCGTGTGATCATGAGTGGGCTAAGCAAGACACTGTTGATATGCTGCAGTTAAATGGACAAACCGTACTTGCACTGGGCGATGGCCACTGCTTGCGAGACCAAGCCTTAGGCTTCTGTTTTGCTGCGGGTGCAAAAGATGATGAGCGCTTTAAAGCGACCAGCTTAGAAACGCTGCGTAACATGGTGGCGGCAGGGGCAGGTATTACCTTGCTTCCTCAGCTATCGGTACCGAAGGAAAAACAGAAAGATGGTGTGTGTTACGTTCCAGCGGTGAACCCAACACCTTCACGTCGCATTGTTGTTGCCTACCGACCGGGCTCTCCGTTAAAGGGGCGCTTTGAGCAATTGGCTGAGGCTATCCGAACTCAATTAGATAAAGCTGTTTAGTAATTTAAATCGTAGATAGCTCTGATTATAGACACAAAAAAAGGGTTGATATGAATACATATCAACCCTTTTTGTTGGTTCATGTTACTTGGTTCAACAAACCCTAACTAGAACAGCTCTTCTACTGCTTCACCTGATGACGTTGAGTAGATGTCATCATTGAAACGTTCAGTAATGTACTCGGTTGGCTCAGTGCCTTTCTCGAAATACTCGAACATTGATGAGCTATCAAACTTGTTGGTCAGTAAGCCAGTTTCACGGTCGATACGAACGCGAACGATATTTTCTGGAAGCTCTTTACGTTGTGCCGGAACACCCGCTAACGCTGTGCCCATGAAATCAACCCATGCCGGCTCTGCTGTTTTAGCGCCCGCTTCTGCACCTGTAATTTGATTTTTACCAAGGTTAGAGTTCGCTTTGGTTCGACCTAGGTTACGGTTGTGGTTGTCAAAGCCAACCCATACCGTTGCAACCATGCCAGGGCCGTAACCGCTGTACCAAGTATCTTTCGAGTCATTGGTGGTACCGGTTTTTCCGCCAATATCGCGACGCTTCAGCGGTTGAGCACGCCAACCTGTACCATTCCAGCCTGTGCCAGCACTCCAGTCACCGCCGCCCCAGATATTGCTGTACATCATTTCACGAACAAGGAACGCGTTCTGCTCAGTGATCACTTGGGGTGCGTACTGTACTTGGGCATCCACATCTTGCTCGGCAAACTCATCAGCCATTGAATCTGAGGTCATTGGCTGTTGGCAATCGTCTTTACACACTACTTTCGGTGTCGCTTGGAATTCAGTCTCACCAAATGGTGTTTCAATGCGGCTGATGTAGAAAGGTTCAACGTAGTAGCCGCCATTAGCGAATACTGAGTAACCTTGAGCTACCTTCATTGGCGTTAAGCTACCCGCACCCAGAGCAATGGTTTCAGAGCGCGGTACTTCGTCAATATCAAAACCAAATCGAGTTAGGTAGTTACGAGTATCATCCAAGCCCACTTCGCGCAGTACACGTACTGCCATTACGTTTTTAGATTGAGCTAAGCCAATACGTAAACGAGTTGGACCCACATAGGTCGGTGGTGAGTTCTTTGGTCGCCATGCCGTGCCTTGGCTCTTATCCCATTGATTGATAGGCGCATCGTTGATCAGTGAGGCTAGCGTTAAGCCTTTCTCAATCGCTGCTGAGTAGATAAATGGTTTGATACCAGAACCCACCTGACGAATAGATTGCGTTGCACGGTTGAACTTGTTGTGTACAAAGTTAAAGCCACCCACCATTGACAATACCGCGCCGTTGTTCGGGTTCATTGCAACAAATGCGGTGTTCGCATTCGGTACTTGGCTTAGTCGCCATACAATCGGTGTTTCAGGTTCAGTTGTTGTTTCTTCGGTAGGCTCTTCAGATACTTCATCGCCTGTTACTGCTTCATGGCGAACCCAAATTTGCTCACCCACAGCCAAAATCTCTTTCGCTTGAGAAGGCGCTGGACCTTGGCGGTTGTCCGTTAGGAATTTACGCGCCCAATTCATGCCTTGCCACTCGATAGTGCCTTCACCTTGGTTCTTAACCCAAACTTGAGCGCTTTTCGAATCAACAGCGGTTACAACTGCTGGTACTAAGTCACCATAGGTTGGTTGAGATTTAAGGTGCTTAACGATTTGTTCATGATCCCAAGCTGATTGCGCCGTTTGCCATAATACTTTTTCAGCACCACGGTAACCGTGACGCTCATCGTAGCCGAGTAGGTTCTTAATCGCGGCTTGGTTCGCTGCTTTTTGCAGTTTTGAATCAACGGTCGTGTAAACCTTCATGCCTGATGTGTAAGCGGCTTCACCATAGCGTTCAACCATCCAAGCTCGTGCAACTTCTGCTACATACGGCGCGCTCAGTTCAATCTCGGCACCGTGATATTTCGAGATAAGTTCTTCACTGCGAGCGTCATCGTACTCTGATTGAGTGATGTATTTTTCGTCTAGCATACGACGTAACACCACGTTACGACGGTTGGTCGCACGCTCAACAGAATAAATAGGGTTCATAGTTGAAGGTGCTTTGGGCATGCCCGCAAGCGTTGCCAATTCACTTAAAGTGAGTTCAGGAAGATCCTTACCAAAATAAACACGCGCTGCTGCGCCGAAACCATATGAACGGTGACCAAGGAAGATCTTGTTTACGTAAAGCTCCATGATTTCTTCTTTACTCAGAAGTTGCTCTATGTGGATCGCAATGAAGATCTCTTTGATTTTACGCATGATCTTTTTCTCATTAGATAAGAAGAAGTTACGCGCAAGCTGCTGAGTAATGGTACTTGCCCCTTGTTTGGCTGAACCGGACATAGCAACCACGAGTGCTGCTCGAGTGATACCAATTGGATCAATACCAGGGTGCTCGTAGAAGCGGCTATCTTCGGTAGCAATCAAAGCTTCAACTAGGTGGCGAGGAATCTCGTCATAAGTCACGGGATTACGACGCTTTTCACCAAATTGAGAGATCAATTTACCGTCTTGACTGAAGACTTGCATTGGCGTTTGGAGTTCTACGTCACGCAAAGTGGCAACATCAGGTAACTCTGGTTTTACGTAATAGTAAAACCCGAAAATTGTACTGACTCCAAGAATCATGCAAATCAATGTAAATATGAATAATCGCTTTATGAACTTCACCGGATAATCCCTGATTAGTTAAGGCTGATAAGCAGCAAACCCTTGTACTCTAGGTTAAAAACTTAGCTTTCGTTTATTAACGCTTATTTAACTAATAATCACAACCCCTAGATAATCAACGAAATGCTTGGCACTTCAGGAGCTAGGTCACATGGGTTCATCATTAATTACAGGTATAGATATAAATCATCACAGCATCAAAGCCGTGGTACTAAAACCCGTGGGGGAGTTGTATGCCCTAGTGGGATACAAAGAGCTGCCGATTTCGGACGACATTTTTACAGCTAACCATACTTTGGAGTATCAGAAAACTGTTAAGAAACTTAAAGAACTTAGGAAAGGACTGCCTTTTGGCTGTCGCAACGTCGCCATTTCGGTACCCGATAACACGGTGATCAGCAAAGTACTGCAAATAGAGAGTGACTTAGAAGACAGAGAAAAGGAGTTTTCTATCTATCAAACCTTTGCTCATCAATCTCCCTTTCCTATCGAGGAGCTGAGTTTAGATTTTGTAAAGCTGGAAGACAAACGATTTGGTAAAGGATCGACAAGTAGCTATCAGATATATGCGACTCGTAAGGAAGTTGTAGACAGTCGAGCGGATGCTTTAAATAAAGCCGGATTTAAACCTGTTGTCATCGACACCCAAGCACATGGTCTGCTCAATATTTGGCAGTTGGCTTCACGCCTTTATCCTGAAAAAAGTAACTGGTTGCTGGTGGACGTGGGAGTTGACCAAACGTCGTTAGGCATTATCCCGCAGGATTCAGCACCTTTCTATAAAGACATCGCCTTTGGTACTCAAGATCTTCGCGGCACTGACAGCCCGAGTTATACAGAAGGTGTGTTCGGCAACGCAGAGGAGACACATCGGTTTATTGTCAATTTGGCTGAAAAGCTTAAGCGACAGTTGCAACTCTATTCCTCAGTGAATGCACTTGAGCCGATATCCGGGATCTGGCTGATGGGCGAAGGGGCCAGCATTCCGATGGTAGTTGAAGATCTAGAGCGCCATTTTCAGATGAGTTGTGAATCGCTCAATCCTTTATCGTTATTTGAGAATAAGGTGTCGAAGCGGCACCGATTGCCTGTGGACTGGCAACTGTTTGGGATTGCCGCGGGTATGGCGATGAGTGGACTCAAGTGGCAGGGAGAAAAGCATGTTGCATCAAATTAATCTACTGCCGTGGCGTGATGAGATTCGCGCTCAACACAAGAAGCGCTTTATCCACCTAGTCATTCTTGGCGTCATCATTGCACTTACAGGGCAATGGGCGGTTGGTCACTATTTTCAGGTTCAACAAGCCAAACAGCAAGCTCGCCTCAATTATCTTAATCAATACATTGCCGAGCTCGACCGACAAATTCAATCGTTAAAAGTTGCAGAACAAGAACACAAAGCCATTCTGACTCGACTTGATGTGGTGGAATCTTTGCAGCTTGGCCGTAATAAGACCACCGACTTTATGAATCTAATGCCGGAGCTGATTCCTGAGGGCGTGTATGTCGACAAGATAAAGATGAATGGTCAGGAGATTGAGATGGCAGGTATCAGCGACAGTACGGCTCGCCTCGCCACAATGTTGGACAATCTAGAGCGTTCTGATTCTCTTAAAAGGGTCGAGATGCACTCTATTATCCATAACCGAAAGCGCTTCAATAAAGAGTTTCAGACCTTCAAGGTCTCTTTTGTGTTTAGCCCTGTTTCTTTAGAAAACACAACCGCAGAGAGCGCAACCGCGAGCAGAAAAGAGAAGGGGACAAATCATGGCTAACCTTAAAAGTAGGATTAGCTGGCAAGATCTCGATGCTGATGAGATCACCGAATGGCCGTTGTTGCCCCAACTGCTCGTTATTCTGTTGCTGATGATATTAATCCAAGGTGTTGGGACTTGGTTGTATGTACTGCCTTTAGACGATGAACTGCAGCAGATGAAGCAGCAAGAGCAGACTTTGAAAGCAACGTTAAGGATAAAAGCGAACAAGGTTGCGGCTTTGCCTAAGCTTCAGAGTCAGTTGGATGAGCTGACTAGCCGTTACGATTATCTGTTAGAGCAGCTGCCCGTGCAAAAAGAGCTCGCCAGTATGTTGGCCTCAGTGAATGAACTTGGTTTGGATAATGCGCTGACCTTTACGCGCATTGATTGGGGTCAAAAGCAGAACAAGGAATTCCTCTATCGGTTACCCCTCAATATTGAGCTAACCGGTGATTACCATGAGATTGGCGATTTCTCCGCGGCCATCGCAAAACTGCCACGCATTATTAGCTTCGATGATGTGAATTGGCAGCGAGTCAGTCAAGAAAGCAGCACGCTACATTTCAGGGTTCGAGCTTACACCTATCAGTTTAAATCGGAGGTGAATGATGAAATTCAGTAGCGTCCTTTTGTCCCTATTGTTACTGCTTGTGCTTTCAGGCTGTAAAGCCAGTCAGGATTCGTTAGAAGATTTTGTGAGGCAAGTTGAAGCTAAGGCGAGAAAAGAGGTAGAAAAACTTGTCCCAGAAACGGAGTTCTTAGCCGCAACTTATCAACGCCACGCCTTTCGCCCTCCCTTTGAACTTCCTAAAGAAGCCATGGTTCAAAATCAACCCTTGGTGAAGAAAGACTGTTGGCAGCCGAACGCTCGTTCTCGTATTGGCAAGTTAGAAAAATACCCGCTGAGTAAGCTGCGTTTAAGAGGCGTAATGGGCAGTGGAACAAGCGTTTCAGGGTTAGTACAAACCCCAAAAGGGAACGTGGTCAATGTGAAAAAAGGTCAGTTTATTGGCTTAAACAATGGTCGAGTTACTAAGGTGACGAGCCAGTATGTACAGATTAATGAAACTCTTCCAGATGGTTTAGGTTGTTGGCATAAGCGCAACGTTAGGCTCGCTCTGAAGTAAACCAATGTCACATGATGTGGATATGAGATGTAAATATGATTAAAGGAATAAGTGGATTAGTGAGCAAGGCTCTACAAGGTTTTGCTGTGTCTGTGATGTTGGTGGTTAGCGTGTTCAGCTATGCCGAGAGCTTGCCAAATCAATTGGAAAATATTGATTTTAGGGTCAACAAGGAGAAAGACGCCGTCATCATTATCGAATTGGCAACCAGCACTGCTGTGGTGGATGTTCAACGTGCTCAGGAAGGTTTAAGTATCGAGTTACTCAATACTCAGGTGAATGACGATAAGCTTTACCTCCTGGATGTGAAGGACTTCGCGACCTCAGTTGAAGGTATTGAGGTGTATAAGGAAACGCCCAGTACGCGATTGTTGGCAACGATCGCTGGTGACTATCAATATGAATACAACTTAAAAGGTCGCTTTATTGAGGTAATGATCAGTAGGCCTACTATTGATGAAGTGACAATAGAGAAAAATGTTTTAGAAAAAGAAGGCAAGGTGATATCGATTAACTTCCAAGATATCCCTGTACGTAATGTTTTGCAGCTTATTGCTGATTACAACGATTTCAATCTCGTTGTTTCTGATTCAGTCACGGGTAATCTGACTTTACGTTTAGATGGTGTGCCTTGGCAGCAAGTTCTCGACATTATCTTGCAAGTTAAGGGGTTGGATAAGCGTGTTGATGGCAACGTTATCTTGGTGGCACCTAAAGCTGAGCTCGACCTTAGAGAGCAACAAGCGCTAGAGAAATCTCGTTTGGAAGAAGAGCTAGGTGAACTCAAGTCGGAAATCATCAAGATTAACTTTGCCAAAGCCACCGACATTGCCGACATGATTGGTGGGGAAGGGACGGTAAGCATGTTGTCCGAGCGAGGCTCGATTACCATTGATGAGCGAACTAACTCCCTGTTGATCCGTGAATTGGAAGAAAACATTGCGGTGATACGAGGTATTATTGAATCGCTAGACATTCCCGTGAAGCAAGTTCAGATAGAAGCACGTATTGTCACTGTTACTGAGGGTAATCTTGATGAACTAGGAGTGCGTTGGGGCGTTTCCTCGACCAACGGAAGCTTCAAAGTTGGCGGCTCGATAGAGGGCAACCATCCATCGCAAATTACACCGTATGACGATAATGGTGGGAATAGTGCGATTGACGATTTCCTCAACGTTAATTTAGGAGCAACTTCCCCGAGCGCGTCGAGTATTGCGTTTCAGGTAGCCAAGCTGGGTTCTGATACCTTGCTTGATCTTGAATTGTCAGCACTGCAACAAGAGTCGAAAGCAGAGATTATTTCTAGCCCACGCTTAATTACCACCAATAAAAAACCCGCTTATATTGAGCAAGGTACTGAAATCCCTTATTTAGAGTCTTCTTCAAGTGGTGCTACTTCAGTCGCATTTAAGAAAGCGGTATTGAGTCTCAAGGTGACTCCGCAGATCACACCCGACAATCGTTTGGTATTGGATTTGAGCGTGACTCAAGATAGGCCGGGGCAAGTGGTGAAAACCGGCACCGGTGAAGCTGTCGCTATTGATACGCAAAGAATTGGAACGCAAGTACTTGTTAATAATGGTGAAACGGTCGTGTTAGGTGGTATTTTTCAACACAGTGTGAGCAGCCAAGTTGATAAAGTTCCACTGTTAGGAGACCTTCCTGTTCTTGGCGCATTGTTCCGTCGTAGCTATGAAAATGTAGGCAAAAGTGAACTACTTATTTTTGTTACACCTAAAGTTGTGATTCAGTAATGAGCAATTAGATTAAAAATAAAGTTGCATTAGTGGCACCTAACCTTGATAATTTCGGGTCTTATCACGAATTATCTGTGAGGAATCGGTGCCACGGGCCTTTTAATTTCAGTACTTGTACTGACCTACCTTGTGGCGATGTCATTGAATTAACGTTGTAAATTACTGCTAAAAACATGGCTGAGAAACGCAATATTTTTCTTGTTGGCCCAATGGGCGCCGGCAAAAGTACAATTGGTAGACACCTAGCTTCCCAACTTCATATGGAGTTTCTAGACTCTGACACTGTGATCGAAGAGCGCACTGGCGCAGACATCGCATGGGTTTTTGATGTTGAGGGCGAAGATGGTTTCCGTAAGCGCGAAGAATCTGTAATCAACGATCTGACAGAAGAACAAGGTATTGTTCTTGCGACAGGTGGTGGTTCAGTGCTGAGCAAAGAAAACCGTAACCGTCTATCTGCACGAGGCATTGTTGTATACCTAGAGACAACAATTGAAAAGCAACTTGCTCGCACTAACCGCGACAAGAAACGCCCTCTACTTCAAACAGACAACCCGCGTGATGTGCTAGAAGATCTAGCTGTATCTCGCAACGCACTATACGAAGAAGTGGCGGACTACACAGTTCGTACTGACGACCAAAGTGCAAAAGTGGTAGCCAACCAGATCGTAAAAATGCTAGAAGAACGTTAAGTTCATTTTTCGGAGAGCAAACCCATGGAACGGATTACGGTCAATCTAGCTGAGCGTAGCTACCCTATCTCTATTGGCGCCGGGTTATTTGAAGACCCGGCGTACCTTTCTTTTTTATCAGGTAAGCAGAAAGTTGTTGTTATCAGTAATGTGACAGTAGCGCCTCTTTATGCTGATAAAATTTTATCGCTATTGGATCAAGTCGGCTGTCAGACATCTCTTTTAGAGTTGCCAGACGGTGAGCAATACAAAACACTTGAAACGTTCAACTCAGTGATGAGCTACATGCTTGAAGGAAATTACAGCCGCGATGTGGTGGTGATTGCTTTGGGTGGTGGTGTTATCGGTGATTTGGTCGGTTTTGCTGCCTCTTGCTACCAGCGCGGTATTGATTTCATTCAAATCCCGACGACCCTTCTTTCTCAAGTGGACTCCTCTGTGGGTGGTAAAACTGCAGTGAACCATCCCCTTGGCAAGAATATGATCGGCGCTTTTTACCAACCAAAATCTGTCATCATCGATACTAACTGCCTATCAACGCTTCCAGAGCGTGAGTTTGCAGCGGGCATGGCTGAGGTGATCAAATACGGCATCATTTACGATGAAGCCTTTTTTGGCTGGTTGGAACAGAATCTAGAGAAACTGTATCAACTTGATGAAGACGCACTGATTACCGCGATTGCTCGTTGTTGTGCAATTAAGGCTGAAGTGGTTGCTATCGATGAAAAAGAGTCAGGAATCAGAGCGTTATTGAACCTAGGTCATACATTTGGTCATGCGATTGAAGCAGAACTAGGCTATGGTAATTGGCTACATGGTGAAGCTGTGTCGTCAGGCACTGTAATGGCAGCAAAAACCGCCCAATTACAGGGACTGATTTCTCAGCAGCAACTTGAGCGAATTATTTCTATACTCAAGAATGCGAAACTACCAATCCATACGCCAGAAAGCATGTCTTTTGAAGACTTTATGAAGCACATGATGCGCGATAAAAAAGTGCTGTCTGGTCAGTTGCGTCTGGTATTACCAACAAGTATTGGTACTGCTGAAGTGGTTGCTGATGTACCTCAAGACATCATTAAACAAGCGATTGATTTCTGCCGTACTCTTTAAATTCGGTTGTGAGGTTGCCTAGCTAAACTCTAGGCAACTCAAGCGCTTTACAGATCGAACTTATCAGTAGGGATCCCCAATGAGTTTGGCTCATGATTTAAGAGTATTGGAGTTAGAGTCTCAAGTTGAGTTGCTAGAGCGTTTACAGCTTTTAACTAACTTTGGTTCAAACTTTGTAAATGTTGCTGGTAAAACGGGTTCTGGCCGATCTTGGTTAGCTCAGCGTTATCTTGAAGCATGGTCGACAGAAAAAAATCAGTGTTTACTGCTTTGTCACCCAAGCCAAGACGATCAACAGCGCCGCGCACTTATTCTTAGTCAGATTGTTTCTGACCCACTCTTTAATCAACATGATTCTTTATCTGATAGCCTTGCTAGGTTGCTGGATGGAGATACGTGTAATGTGCTTATTGTCATTGATGACGCCCACCGACTGTCTGAGCTACTGGTATCAGAATTATGGATGTTGGTACTTGAATCTCAATCAAACCCTCAATGGACGATTAATATCGTTCTGTTCTCGCAAACTGGTCACCTAGACACGCTATTAACACGACTTAGTTACGGTCAGCCGCACAAACCTATCGCCCTTGAGATCGATGATCTTTCGCAACCAGAAGCTGAACATTTCTTTGAGTCACTGGTGATTCGATATGTCGATGATGAGTCAGAATCTCGGGTGCGAAATGCATTTAAAAAAGCGCAACCTTTGCCCGGTGAGCTAATAGCCTTAGGAGAATTGAAAGTGGAAAAAAGGATTATTATTCGCTCAATCATTGGTTCACCTATCAATATTGCGATTGTGGTGGCGTTGTTGTTGCTTGTTATCGGCGGCGGTTACTGGTGGATGTTTAATCAACCAACGCCTGACGATAAAGCGCAATCTATTATCGCCCCTATTGAGCAGACAGTTATTCCAACGTTGGAAGTGGAAAATGTAACTGAGCAAGCCACAATCGACGGAACTGTCGATTCTGAAGCCGAAGTTGATATGAGTTATCAAGGTGCTGACGATGACAGCTCTTCTCTGCCGCCGGTCGTGGTTGAAGAGACAGCCAGTGTTGGTCAGGTAGAACAAGACCAGCAACGTGTGGTGATCACCTCTGATGTGGTCGATGCTTTGCTTGATGATAAACCTGAGAGTGTTGATACCAGTGCAATTGAAGCTGTAGTTGAAGAAAAGACAGATGCAGTCGTTATCCCGCAGCCTGATGTTGTGGAACGTGAGTCATTGCCGGCAACGAATGAAGGTTCAGAGCTAACACAATCAGCACCTCCGATAAAAAAAATCACATTTTCATTTGCACGCGAAGAGCTACAAGCTATCTCGCCGCGCGCTTATACCCTGCAGTTGAGTGCGATGACATCATTGGAAGATGTACAATCTTTCATTGAAGAGTATGAGCTTGAGAACAAGGTTCGTATTTACCCAACACTTCGTAACGACACCAAGTGGTTTATTATCACTTATCAAGATTACCCAACGATTCAAGTGGCGCGAGATGCGGCAAGTGCGTTATCAAAACCACTTCAACAGTTGGAACCTTGGGCAAAATCGATGAATCAAGTGCATCGAGAGATAGAACGTGCGAAATAACCCTGAGCTTAGCCTCAAAATATGTTACATTCCGCAGCCTTATTTTTGAGTTGATAGATAGAGCAGTAAATGAAAAAGCAGCGTGCCTTTCTAAAATGGGCTGGTGGTAAATATGGCCTAGTTGAAGACATCCAACGTCACCTGCCACCTGCTCGTAAATTGGTAGAACCGTTTGTCGGTGCCGGATCAGTATTTCTGAATACTGATTTTGAACAGTACCTACTTGCAGATATTAATCCTGATCTTATCAACCTATACAATCTACTTAAAACCGATCCTGAAACCTATATCACTGAAGCGAAGCGTTGGTTCTGTCCGGAGAATAACCGTAGAGAAGTGTTCTTAGATGTTCGCGCTGAGTTCAATGGTACAGATAACGTTATGTATCGCTCGTTAGCTTTCTTGTACATGAACCGATTTGGCTTCAATGGCTTGTGTCGTTACAACAAGAAGGGCGGTTTTAACGTTCCGTTTGGTTCTTATAAAAAACCTTATTTCCCTGAAGCCGAGCTAGAGTTTTTTGCTGAGAAAGCGAAAAAAGCCACCTTCGTCTGTGAGGGATACCATGAAACCTTTAGCCGCGCGCGCAAAGGTTGCGTGGTTTACTGTGATCCTCCATACGCACCGCTGTCGAACACGGCTAACTTTACCTCTTACGCAGGTAATGGTTTTAGCTTAGATGACCAAGCTGCACTGGCGGATGTCGCTGAAAAAGCGGCGATGGAACGCGATATTCCTGTCTTGATTTCAAACCATGACACCACCTTAACGCGCCGTTTATACCATGGTGCGGAACTGAACGTGGTCAAGGTGAAACGCACCATTAGCCGGAATGGCGCAGGGCGCAATAAAGTTGATGAGTTACTGGCGCTTTTCCATAAAGAGAAAAACCAGCAACACGCTTCAACAGAATTGCCGTCGTCAGCATAATCCTCGAACTCATTAAATTGAGTGACCCACGGGTACTTTCTTAAACTAATCTTTCGAACTGCTAGGATCTGCTTAGGTGCTTAGGTAGAATTGCACACCAAATAGTCTTGGGATTGAGTCTTGTACTTGTGTATGAGAGGTCACAAGGCGGTGATATTCGCAATTTACTCACTCTTAAGAGGTTTGGTATGAAAGATTTTCTAATCGCTCCATCGATTTTGTCTGCAGATTTTGCTCGTCTTGGTGA
>NZ_JBFRVX010000021.1:0-272 GCF_041475345.1 Vibrio sp. 10N.222.48.A3
TCGAGTAAAGCGGCAGCGTTGGAGCGCTGAATGAAGCTTTATCAATTGCAGAAGCAAATGGTTTTTGAGCGTGAGCAACAAGCGGTGTGTGGAAAGCACCAGACACTGGCAGAGCAATCGCTTTGAAGCCTTGTTCTGTTAGCGCTTGTGCTGCTTGTTGAACCGTTGCAGTTGGACCTGCAATAACCAGTTGAGTCGGAGCGTTGTAGTTGGCAATGCTCACGCCTTCGAATTGGCTGATGCAGCTTTCAACGGCTGGAAGTTTGTCTGCG
>NZ_JBFRVX010000021.1:1023-2395 GCF_041475345.1 Vibrio sp. 10N.222.48.A3
CTAGGATGACCGCAAACATCGTACCGCTGTCACCTTGTTCTGGTGTTGCAGCCATCGCATCGCCACGAGCGAAAGCTAGCTGGTAGTAATCGTCTTGCGAGATAACACCCGATGCACATAACGCGCTTAGCTCACCAAAGCTGTGGCCTGCGACCATGTCTGCTTTGAAGCCAGCTTGAGTCATGATGTCGAACTGACCCATAGACACAGTACCAATCGCACTTTGAGCATTGGCCGTGTTGGTTAACACCGCTTCTTGAGCTTTGGTTGCTTCTGGTGTGAAGGTTGGAATTGGGAACAGAATTTGCGACAGAGCTGTTTTCTTGTGCTGACCAAATACTTGATCCGCTTGAGCAAGCTGTTGGCGCATTTCAGGGTAGTGACATGCAAGCTCGCGACCCATGTTTAGGTATTGCGAACCTTGACCTGCAAACAGAGCTGCTACTTTACCCGCACCATTTTCTGCAATCAGTGCCGACTCACGGTAGCTAGCACCGTTTGGCATCTGCCAATGTGTTTTGGTTTGGCTCTCAAGCATAGAAATCGCTTGAGTCAGTTGCGCTTGCAGGTCTGCTTGGTCAGTGACAACTAAACCAAGACGAGCGTGCTTAGCGTCTACTTCGCGTAGAGCGTGCTGCTCAGCAAGCGCTTCCAGTTTGAACGCGGCGTCTGCAGCTTGAGTTGAAACTTGTTTTAGCTCATTGATCAATGCTTGACGAGATTCTGCGCTGAATAACAGAGTTTGCGGTACTTGGCGCTGACGGTATTTATCACCGCGAGCGTGCTCTGGCGTGTACTCTTCCAATACAACGTGGAAGTTAGTGCCACCAAAACCGAATGAGCTGATACCTGCACGGCGTGGTGTGCCGTCGACACGTTTCATCCAAGGACGCGTTTGTGTATTTAGGTAGAACGGTGAGTTCTCGATATCCAACTTAGGATTCGGAGCCGATACGTTAATCGTTGGCGGCAGTACTTTGTGGTGCAGTGCTAATGCAGCTTTGATTAAACCGGCAGTACCCGCGGTTGATTTAGTGTGACCAATTTGAGATTTCACAGAGCCTAACGCAATGTGTTGCTTCTCTTCGTTGTTCTCACTGAATACTGAGTTTAAGCCACCAAATTCAGCAACATCACCCGCAGCAGTACCAGTACCGTGCGCTTCTAGTAAGCCAAGCGTGTGCGGTGCAAAACCTGCATCATCGTAAGCACGTTTCAGTGCTTTAGCTTGCCCTTCAGGGCGAGGCGCGTAAATACTCTTGAACTTACCATCCGACGAAGAACCCACACCTTTAATTACCGAGTAGATTCTGTCGCCGTCACGCTCTGCATCTTCAAGACGCTTAAGAGCAACCATGCCGATGCCTTCACC
>NZ_JBFRVX010000022.1:0-19891 GCF_041475345.1 Vibrio sp. 10N.222.48.A3
AATACATCTAAGTAGAGGCAAAAACAAGCTGCTAAAGTCTGGATTTTTCCAGACTTCAAGTACAAGTAAACCAGTAATGGATAATGAATAAAACCAAAAATACTTAAGAACCAGTTTATTTTACGCAGGTTTTAAGCTGGCTTCTCTGAATACTCGTTCACATTTTTTTGAAATCTCATCTAAAACTTCAAAGCTTGTTAAAGCTGACAAACGGATCGAAAGGAGTTCACGACGTAATGACTCTAACCCTTCTGTATCCAGGTTAACCTTTCGGTTTCCTTGGCCATTGTTTGATACCGGTATGATGGAATCTATATTCAGCGTCCAATCGTAATTAGCGATATCTAACCCTGGGGTGACGGCAATATCGCCTTTGAAGTAAGCGGTACATTCCCTTAGCGATAACATAGTTTCAAATTGTAATTCAATATGGTCGACTTCGGCCTGAATGTGTTCCAAACCAGTGAAGTTAAACTTCAAAATAATGAATTTTTCACTCATAACTTCCTCTCAAATATTTTTACCATCCAATCGCTCGAAGTCTGGATGGTATGGTTAGCAAGCTTAATAAGCCGTTTGCGATCCATCATTAACGTTGTCTTTGTGATGGGCTTTAACTGTTGATGGCCGTTAAGTGCTTGCTCGATTTCCAATAAGCCAATAGTTAACTGCAGGTGGTCCGTGATTATATTGAGCCCAATTATATTGAACTGTCTCAAGGGTACGATTTTGATATGTATCTCTTCAGATAATAATGTTAGCTTATTCCGGCACTCTGCAGATTCGCTCAGTAAATTTTCAATTGACTTCATTTAACCTGCCCTTTTAATCTCTTTCCATGTTCATAGATGAAAATTGATGATGTGCTCGTTCTGCATCGGCTTGAGCATTTGATTGTCGCTGATCCGTTAAATCTCTTAAGTTACTGTCGACTGAATGAGAAATAGCTGCATTGAAGTGTGAGGTAACTACACTGTTGAATTGCTTACTATTTGATGAGTACAGGTGGTTTTTCTCTTTACTGCATCGAATAGTGGACTTGGTGATATCATGCAACTGATTGCTAGTCACTGCACACGCTTCTATTTTAGAGAGCGCGTGATGATAAGCCGGAATATCTAGGCTAGGATCTAACTCAATGATCAACTCCGCTATTGGGGTATCACTCATGGTTGAAAATGCGGGACCCATCATTGATTGAACCAGATTAATTTGCTCCACACCTTTCTTTGAAACAAAACAGTCTATGATTTGCAGCTGTGAATACAGCGGCGCGAGTTTTAAGTTCGGTTTGTTATTCACACTGAAAACACCTTAAATTATACTTACTTTAAACTATATAGTATTTTTCAGAATAGTTCGAATTAGCTTTTAATTACTGATGGTTAAACGACATGTCTACTAAGTGAAAAATTAGTGAACTTGAGACTGCATAATGGCGGAGAAATCATCGACAGATAAGCCTTTGTAGTCTTTACCCGGTGTTATGGTTGAAAAGCCCGTAAATTTAGTACCATCATGGTTAAGCATCGCCCAAGCTAGTTCACTGTCCCTGTATGCTAATTTTGACGGCAACCCATCATACATCGCACTAAAAGCTCTAACCACTTCATCTGCCACATTCGTAACGCTTGTCATATCTGAATCAAAGTTGGTGGATAGGTCAACAATGATGCCAAGGTCATTATTAACTATGTTGTGATAGAAGCTTGTTACTTTTGTTGGGATGGATTTCTTGATGACTTCCAAAGTGGCAACATTTTCATGATTTTGTAGGTAAATGGACATGGGCGACCTCTAATGATTATTGAGAGGTCTTTATATCACATGAGTTATCGTCGATTGGGCGTTTAGAGAGTCTATTTTCCAGAATGGAAATAAAAGTAAAATGAATTAAATACAAACAAATGACCCACCATTATTGCCAACGATCATGCCATCATACAACATGCTATCTGCGTCATTGCCCTCTGCGGCGATATAATGACGACTCACGGTAACGGCATTGCCGCTTACAGAGTATTCTAAATTTGTTTTACGGTAGTTGTAGACTAATTCCGACCTTTGTTTCGCATCTGGCACTTGGGCTACTATTGAAAACAATGTTCGTCCGTCAGCTATAGCTCTATTTGAATTGGCTTCGAATGACACGGTAGGGCGTCGGATAGTAATGATGTAATTGTAATTATGGGGATTGTAATTCATGCCTTCATCGATAAACCCTGTTGAGGTTAATTTTGCTACCGATGTTGGTGGCACTATTCCGTTTTTAGAGCATGCTATTTGAAAGTATTGGTCTAGTCCTTTAAATAAATGCTCTTGTGAATTAACAATGGATTTGTATTGCTTAGCGAAAATTTTACGCTTTTCAACTTCAAGCCACATTGACAAGATAACGGTCAATGAAGCTAGGGCGGCCGCAAAAAACAAAGAAGTGATAAATCCTCTTTGTCGTGATCTCAACATTAAATTACGGTTCGCCCCATATGCCATAGTTTATGGCCCTTCCATCGAGAATGTAGTGCCTGATACCGTGAATTGATGTGGTTTAAAGGAAGACTTAACACGTTCAAGGATACGTACATTAGGGATAGAAATCGTTGTATTGAACTTCGTTGTATCAGTAGCAACGTCTATACCATAGTTCTGACCATTTGCCGCTCTTTGAGAAAAACCTTCAGGTAATAAATTGGTTAAATCTGCAAACTTTATGCCTGTAAAATCTGATACTCGTCCATACTTCGATTTAAACGCAGCTTCATTGATAGTATTCAGTCCAGCAATGATTTCTGTTGCTTCGGACTGTTCATTCATGGATTTAATGGCTGGTAAAAAGAACAAAGTCGCTAGGCCCAATACCCCGACAACGATTACTGTGTACTCCAAAATCCCAAAGCCCATAAAGCCGCCTTGTTTCTTTTTCATGTTTACATTTCGAAAACTAACATTCATAAATTGATCCTCAATAAACCTAAAACTCATTTAAACTACTAATTATAAACCAAGAGCAACTTTACTTGATTTAAATTCATTACTCAACTCGATTACCATTAAATCCCAAGGCTTGCTTGAAATAAAAAAGCTGATGCTGCTCCTACCATCAAAGCTGTCAACCCCGAAATAAATGCACACACAACCAGTATAAAAGTTGACGTATAACTCAACGCTTTCAGAATTAAACTGCGTCCACCTGCGTTAACTACCTCTAACGCTTCTCGAACACCCGTTGCCCCGCCTTCACCTGCAATTTGAAGGGTAAGTCTTAATTGTTTAGGTAATAAACCAGTATCAAGTTGTTCGGTACCTCTTCTACCCTCAGAGAGTCTGTCACTCATAAGTTGGAGGTGGTAGCGTTCGTACTTGGTTGCCGCTGCTCCCAAGACTTTTATCGCATCACTGGATTCATATTGAACGTAACTAATCAGAAGTGTTAAACCTGAAAACACGTTCAAACCGGAAATGTATTTGTAAATAATGAATGGAGGAAAGAACTGGTCCCACTCCATTCGTTTCTCATTAACCCAGTTTTCATTTAACCAGCGGATCGTTAAGTAGGCACTAATGATTATGGCAAGTGACAAATAGGAATAATCAACCACAAAATTCCCTAAGAGATATACATTGTGTGGAATGTCGATGAATCGGTCGATTTCTGGATTTTCCGCCTTTAGAGCAAGGTAATATTCTGAACCTTTTTTTGCTGCCACCATTGAACCCCATAGGCTTAAAATGGAAGCTACCATTTTAAATCTAACACTGCGCTGAACCTTAGCTACTTCTATCGCACTAAACGTCGCTTGTTTAATTGCAATATTAAGGTTTTCTTGGGCGTCAGCTGACTCCGATTGTGATGTAGATGCAGCCGCTCTAATGATCATAGTAAAGCTAGATGAAAAGATATCAGCCATCGCTCTATGTAGTTGTAACCCCTCTTTAGTTCTTTCCAGTAATAATTTCGATACTGCTATAAGTCGTGCTACCCCTATCGCATCTGAATCTTGATACAACCTGTTCATGATGGTCAAAACTTCTACGTTCTCTTTTTTATCTTTCTGTCCTTGGATAGAAAGAAAATGCATTAAAAACTGTGCTTGCTGCTTTTGTGAAAAACCGCGCCTAATTGAGAAAGCTTCGCGTAAAGTGAGCACGCTAGTTATCGACAATGCCGCAGGGATTTTCTTTGCCTTAAAATCACCGTCTAACCAGGATTCGAATTTATCTAACATGCTTCACCTCAAGAATAGTAAGAATAGATGTCGTGGAAGTGAGGATCATATTCTTCTTCTTCCAATAGCCCATCAATTTCACTTGCCGCCATGAAAATATCGATTTCACCCTTTTTGGCTTTAAAAATTGCTACATCTTTCATTGATACCCAGCCTCTCTCTCGTAACCATGTTTCCAACCCTGTCGTTTTGTTTTTACGAATGAAATCTGTCATTGCAAGAGTCGGCTTGATGAACTCAGTGATCCCCACCATGCCTTTTACACCATTAGTGCAAACACAAGCTTTCGGCTGTTGGCTTGCCAAACATGGCGTTTGCTCAATGTTGGCAAATCGGAGCTGGCTATAGTCTTTAAGATCGCCCATCACTTGCTTGACGATTGCTTGACGTTCAGCGGATATTTCCTCGAATACAAGCGCACATTTCTGGCAAGTTTTGGGGGCCAATCGAGTAGCTACCAGTAATTCCAATAACTTCGGTGTTGTTAAATCTTCGAGAGGTACACCAATATCCAACAATCGATCTATGATTCCAATGGCAGAATTGGTGTGTAACGTTGATACGGTAATGTGACCAGTCATTGTGGCTTGTATTAATGTTTCAGCTTGCATTAATGTACGTGTTTCACCAAGCATGATGAGCTTTGGTGCCAAACGTAAAATAGAGGATAGGAATTCATCCCACTTCTCTTTAGGTTGGCTCATCTGCATTATGTTTGGGTTAATTTCGTTGAGTTTCAATTCCACAGGATCTTCTAGAGTTCGTGCGGTTAAATCTTGCGGGAAGTAATATAGAGCTCCACCTAATAAAGTGGTTTTGCCTGAAGAGGTCGGCCCAGTAACCAGAGTCATACCTTGAGGTTTGTTGAAAGCTTTTTTGAACGCGGATTTTACTGGTGCGTCTGCATTCAGCTGGTCTAGCGTCAACGGTGTTTCAGTTTTTACCATTCGAATTACTAGACCTAAAGCATTCTCGACGCCATCTATAACAATAGGCACTTTTTCAGCACGGAGTTGGATTCGCTTTGTATGGTTGTCTTTATCTTTCACATTTGCTTTAAAAGGGATAGATTGAGGTGAGTCATAGTTAATATCACCGCCGCCCTTATTGGTATTGATCGCTTGTGAAATCAGGCGATCACCCATCTCTTGTCCTTTAACAATACGCAAATTTGATCGTACCCGCTTATCGACAATATAATTCACGACAAGATCATGACCGAGTACAAATTGAATATCACTTGCGTTTACGTCATAACCTTTTTGTACTATTTTTTCGAATTCACGCTTTGCAACAGCTGTAGTTTCTTCAGAGTTTCGATTGACGCTATGAATGGCCTTGCTTTCTTCTGCCGTTGTCATTAACGCATCAAAGTCTTCCTGTGTAACAATTTTAAATTTTGCTTTAGTTTGGCCACTTTCGATTAATTCAAGTTTTAATTTTCGTGCAATGTCATTGTGCAGCTTAAGGCTTTCTTTCGTCATAACTAGCACGGCTGATCTAAGCGGTATAATCGGAATTTCATCCGCAGCAAAAGTCAAGTACTTTGCCATATCAATATCCGATAAGGCATAGGTTGTTTCAAGTTTGCTTTTTAGTTCAAGCATTCGGGTGTCAATAGGTTGCTGTTCGGGTCCCAAATTGGAAATTGTCTTTTCTGCAGCGTTAGGTTCTATTAACCAGTCTTTAGACTCAGTGATTAATGCTTCTTCGGCGTCTGGTTCTAAGTTATTGATGGCTTCAAATTGGTCAAAACTAATTGCTTCTTCGACTGGGATATCATTAGACAATGGATCTATATATTCATTGAACACAGCTGGCAATTTCTCTACTTTGGAACTTGTATCTGTCATGTATATTCCCTCTTAATTCCAACAAAGTTTTGCTAATTCAGGTGAGTCCAATTGCTCAAATTGGCCATCTCGTACCATAACGCAGCGCTCATCATGGTCTATAGACATCAGCATAAATCGTCCTGCAAAAGTATGTCCGACTTTGACGTTTTTATAAGGTTCCCCACCAACAGTAATATAAATATATTGATCGATGATGCTTTTAACTCTTAAATCAGAAAAGCCCAACACTTCAGCTTCAGTTACGGATTCAATTCTGAAGCCGTTAGAGTCTGACAAGTCTAGGTCGCCATTATTTGTGTAGTCGCTTAGCGAGCCGCTATTGCTTGGATTTAATGTTTTTTCTGCGTTACCATTATTGGTAACCTCACCATTTTGATAGCGTTTAGTATCAACACTTGCTTTTACTGCTTGGTAATTGTCATTGTTGATGTCTTTTTGAAGGCTTACCTCCATTGCTCGTAAGCGTTTCGCGTGAATCGATAATCTTTGAATACCAAATAAGGTAGCTGCATCTTCATCTTCACTTTTGACTCGTTTTGCTAATAAATGAAGATTGGCTAGATCGTCGTGAGCTACAGCGGTAAGAATTGGTACTTCATTTAGCTTAGGTTGATTAGTAACCGGTTTTTTCGGTATGTTCGTACTTACCCCTGACTGAACTTTCGGGTTAAGTTCTGCTTTAGAAAATACAGATTCGACCTCTGAATTAACAGAAGCAAAATCACTGCTCAGTCCAAAAATTTGTAGCTCGCTTTCAACTCGATATCCTACAAAACAAAGGAATAATAATAGACAGACTAAGGCTGCATTCCGCTTTCTTGAGTCAACCTTATTTGAGGTTTTTTTAGTCGACTTGCTTTGTTCTTTTTTCATCTTCTATTCCTTTATTTGGAGCCGAATACTTTGATTAATATATTCCCGGTGTAGCCAAAATCGCATCCACCTTTTGCTTCTGAAGTTATGTACGTTTCTTCATTTCCAAACGACTCTTGGGTGGATGGGTCCACAGGTTCACTCTTAATAAATTTCGGATTGATTGCTGATACTGAATGAAGCGCGTAATTGCGTTTGGCGAATTGTGTGCTTGCATACAGAAAGTCTTCAGCCATCCAACAATTGAATTCCAACTTTACGAGGTGTACGTAATATTGCCCTTTTCCGTTCCCATTCACTAATGAGTTAGAAGTGGACATTTTAATATCATCAAACATCCAATTCATTGCATCGTGTATGTAATTTTTTTCTTCGGTAACTGACGTTAAATACACACTTTCATTAATTGGCATTTCTTGAAACAGAGCGTCTATCTGTGTTCCTTTATCGCTGTTCCAGTGTCTAAGCTTCATTCTGTCGGAAAATTCGTTCAACCGTTGGTTTGTGCCTCCTGTAGATGTTGGATATAGCTGAATTAAGTTATTCGACATTTCAAACTCCGCGATAGCCCATCCAAGGCTTCGACCATTGAAGTTGGTGTTGGCCGAATTAAACCCTTTAAGGATCGCAGAAACTCTCTGCAACCCGTATTCAAGTTGAAAGTTTTTGTTCTTTGTTATTTCTTCTCTATAGGCACGCCAAGGTGATTCAATTTTAACTTGATTGGCTTTAAGAGCTTCTTGTTCAGCAATTATTTTCTGTTGCTGATGGAATGAAAATAATTGATACGCCCCAAACGCAGCAAACACGCAAAGTGAGTAAACAAACTTGGTTTGGATGCTTCGATTGACGCTATATTTAGCACCGTTCGTACGGCAAAATAGCCCAAAGTCAACATACAAATCCTGAGTCTTATTTATAGAGAGATCGGTTAATATGGCGAAGTGACTTTTAATGGTTGCTGGTGGCCTATTCTCTGAAGGATCGTTATCGGCTTCATCATGAATCGCGTCAAAATCCAATTTAGCCTCACCAAAAGAGATTACATTGCCATCAAGCTTTAACTCGCCATCATTCGCTGTAGAAAGTAGTCCTTTTGTCGCGTCTGAAACTGTGCTGTTATCAGCATTTTCATAGACAAACCGATTTAGAACGGCATTACCATCAACTAGGTATACCGGCATTAGTTCATAATCGACAGCTTGTAGAGACATTTCAATTTCGATAAACGCTGACATAGCGTCATTAATGTCTTCAAGAGTGAAATACTGATCAAAAGCTAACAAACCCGACGAATCAAAAATGGTTACCTGGACCGTGTTACCAAGGAATTCTATATAAGAAAATCCTTGATTCAATTTTGCTTTACCTAACACGGATTTTTTTATCAGTTGAGGTAGGATGAATCCACTTTCTTTAGAGTAGTAACTGTTCGTCGGCTTCTTTAGCAGAATACGCCAGTGTTGAGGGTTCTCTATGTGGCAATGGATATATCCGTCAGTACACATATTCTTTATCTTCCCTGCCCCGAGAGGCTTGGAATCAAAGTGCTTATATTGTTTATAAGTGAGTATTTCTTCGTAGAATGCAAACATAGCTAACCCTTACGAGCGTGGGCGGAAAATATATGGTGTAACGGTAATTATTGTTTCAATACGCTCACTGTTACCATATTCACTGCTTGCTAGGAGTTCAGACACACCTTTACCACGTCGTATAGACTTTGTTTCACGACTTAACCCTGAAAGAACAAGAGTATCGCCTTGTGTGACAGTGAATTTAGAGTAGAAATCTTTTTTGGATGTTCGAGGAGATTCTACGTAGCTTGCCTTAGTGTCTGTTTCTCCAGATTGCTGTGTTGTCGTATCACCATTACGAGTAAGCTCAACAAGAGAACTTATATTGGTAGCCATGCGCATTGTTACGTCATCTTCAAATATGGTAGGCATGACATAAAGTGAGAAACCTACATCCAAGTTATCTTGCGTTATAGAACCTTCGGTACCTACATTTGCCGTGCTTTCCGATTTACGCTCTTTGATGAAGTAGATGTTTTCAAAATCAGCTAACTTAGATGCTGTGTTTGGTTGCATTGTCTGACGTGGCATTGTTCTGTTGGATACTTTCCCGTAAAACGAAAGAGCTTCGGCTAATAGTTTAGAGCCCGCAGCTTTACCTCTAGTTAGTTCAGCAGAGATAATATTTGTTGGAAGTGATGTGGAAGCTCGGCCGATTTGGGCTGCAGCTTTACCCGCTTTCACGCCACTGTTAAAAGCGACACCGCCAAGGTCAGCAATAACCGCCGCGACATCAAATGCTTGTTGACCTTCATTCGTCATTTTTACTTCAATGATATCGATCTCTACGTAAACATTCGTTCTGAACATGTCATTACGTTCATCTACAATAATTTGCATTTCATCTAAGACAGCAGGGGTATCTCTAACCGTTATCGTCGAGGTTGCTTGATTGAGGTAGATAGGGATATCTTTTACATCAATCTCCCCAGCTTCTTTATCCTCTGCTTTACTAGTTTGTGTGATATCTTTGTCTAGGTCGGGAAGATCTTCGATGTCCTGAACGCTATTTTTAGTGAGAGTTGCCGATGTGCGGAAACTTGAATATGTTAGAAGTTCTTCGTAAACACTTTTCAGAGACTCAATTTCACCATCTGCATTCACGTATTCAGTATTCGAGTTGATCGTCGCATCATCTGTATTTGATTCCCCTTTACCTTTACCTTGACCGAAGTAATCACGCCCAGGCCCAGTTGCAATCTGGAAAGTACGAGTTTCGTACATGCTCCAAATTATTTTGTTCGGTTTTGGTATCTGGAAGGAATAGCCTGATGCGGCCGAAATTGATTCAATAGCGTCACCAATAGTTTTGCCTTTGAATGACACTTTAAAATTCTTATCGACATTGCGACCCAGCGATACGTTAACACCGCTTGCGTCCTTGATAAGCACCATGCCTAAAGCGTCTTTTAGTGGTATATCAGAGCCCACAAGCCCTTTTACTGGTTCAAACCACCATACCGGTTTTTTCTGCTCACTCTCTTTGATTGGAGAGACAAACAATGAATCAGAGATCACTACATTACGATAGAGGGGTTTGTCTTTTCTGAGTTTATCAAGAAGGCGTATTTCTTTAGAAACTTCCGCTTCGACACGCGATTGGGTTTCCTCTATTTCGTTATATGATGAGCAGCCCGACAATATAGATATTGTTAAAGCACTTAGTAAAAAATGTTTAATATTCATGAGGACCCTGCTTAGTTTTTAATTCGAAATTCAACAACGTTATTAATGTGTGTTTTTACCCACAATTGATGACTGCTTTCCCAAGGGCGAATCATTTGGTCTATTAGCATTAGAACGTTTTCACCCTTGATATCGAACGAGTTATACATTCGAATTGAGGCAGGGAATTGTTCAGGGAAATAAGAGATCCCTCTATCGGTGTGGCTAAGTAAATGTTTAACATTTTCTTCCAGTGTACCAGCGGTCAGGGTGTATTTTATTTGCCCGTTTGGTAGCACTTTGAGTCGCATGCTTCGCGTTGTGGTAAGTTTCAAATATTCAGGGTATTCATTATCCATGTGAAATTTATATTGCTTGGAGTTCGCGAACTGTAGTCGGTCGTATTCTTCACTGGAAATGCCAGGTTTCTTAGTTGCGTCACCCGCTTCAAAATTTGAAGAATTAGCTGTATGTTCTTGCGCACCTAGCGTGCCGGGAACAGCCGTAGTTTTTTGTACAGGTTCGATTTTCGACGATATTTCCTCAACCTGTGCTAATGAGCTGGAAGAAATTACGCTTCCTAAAAAGGATAATGTAAGTATCGAAAGAGGTTTGAGCATGTGTTCAACTTCCCTATTGTTAGTAGCACTGGCTAATTAGTTGCTGTCGTAGGTCTTCACTTGTTTGGTGAAGTTGCATAAAAATAATACGACTGTCTGGATCAATTTCTGTATAGAAACTTAAGTGAGGGGTATCTCTCGTTAGAGTGCAGGCTATAATCGAGACATCACGTCTTAAATCAGCATCTTTAATGGAGTCACTAAAGCGAATAGGTTGGTTTATTCGTAGTGACTTAAGTGAATCTTCAACAACCAATTCATCTGACCAATTTAATCGGTAATCCCAATGCCTCAAGAGATAATTTGCAATTGAGGTTGCCGCTTTACCGCTTGGTACATAACGCTTTGAGTCTGGAAAATACTTTTGTTGAAGTTCGGCGGCTTGAGCGTTTTTCTCGGTATGTTCGATAAGAGCTGTGTACTCTGCTTTTTTAATCTCAGCCGCTCGTTTCTGTTCTTCAAGGGCAGAGGTTTTGGCTTTGTGTTCTTTATCGATTTGCATCTGACGTTTATTCAAGATCTCGATACGGCGAGCGTGATCTCGTTCGTTTTTAGTCAGGCTGTTAAGTAGGGTTTGATTGTTTTTGGCGATAGTATCTTTTGTTAATTGATCATTCTTAGCTATCTTTTGAGTGGTCAATTTTTTGTTCTGTTCGATAATTCGATTCGTCAGCTCGTTATTCTTAGCAACCTCAGTGTCATATTTATTTTTGTGGTAATTGCGGCTCCAAGTAACTCTTGATTCGATTTCTCTGCGAGTCTCCTTTACCTCTGCAGCTTTGCGTAGGTCAGCTTCGAATTCGATATCGTACTGATGCTGTGAAAGTTCAAGATTGGCTTGTGCAAGTAAATCGTGCCAATTGTAACGATTTTGCTGTTCTAAAATGCGAGGCTGTACGTAATGAATACCAGAATTGATAATTCCGTCATTGGCGCGAGTAATGATTAATTGCTCGTTTTCCATATCCACTAAATACGCTAATCCATAACGCAGTCCTGCGTCATCTATAATCTCACTCCATCTAGGTTTTACTTTTGATTCATTGAAGTGGATGTTTAAATCGCGGTACTTTGAGTCGGTAAATTTTACATCCCACCCGCGCATTAGGTCACGGTTGAGGTTTTCCATCTGGATAGTAGATGCTAAAGCACCACTACTTGCGACGATTAATAAAGCTGTCACAAGCTTTCTCGTAATTTCCATTTAAAAAGGACTCCACAAACACAAAGGCATTAATGGTTTACACTATATATTATTTTTAGGTGTTTTTTAACGATATTTACCGCTTTGTTGCCATTTTTTTAGCCCTTGCCATGTGCTTTCTAAATCTTCCCAAATGACCCTTTATGCTTTTCTTATATTTTTCATGTAGTTGAGGATTATTACCCTTGTAGTGGTAATGATAGTTCGCTGCGGCCACCAGCCATATATTTTCGTTTGGCTTACCTTGAATTCGTAGTTCTTTTAAATACTCTTTTTTTATTAAATATGCTGTCGCGTAAATTGAAAAGCATGGGTCTTCCATTAACTTCTCTGGCGTTACAATAGTCAGGCCATCGCTATGAAAATCTTCAATTCGCAAGTCGTTAATACAACCTACTCCGTAGTCTTTAGACCCATTTGAGTTTTCTAAGTAGCCGTGCAGTGGCCCACTTTCTTGCCTTAGAACCGCTAACAGTATCCATTCGGGGATCTTGTACTTCTTGGCGGAATCCGTACCACACTTCATGTATGGTGTGAGCTGTTCCAATTCTTTCTCGTAAATTAGCGAGCGAATCCCCATTCCATATGCTTTGTTAAAAGTAAGAGTAACAATCAATAATAATCCGATTGTTAAACATTGATTGACGCTTAACATAGGCGGTATTCGTGACCAAAGTGGCCTATAGGACTAATCAGGCGTGGTGGTAAAATAGGTTCTTCAGATAGGTTTAATGATTCCCACATCTTCTTTGTCTTTAACAAGCTCCGCTCTCTTACTGCATCACACTGCCCAGTATCGACATTAATGTAGACCGTTTCTTTAGGTTCATTGATCGATATGTCGACTTGGTACCCTCTTGATAGCTGGGTTAAAATAATTTGCATTGGTTCGCCATTTGCTCGCCAATTAATTTTCATTTCTTTCAGTTCAGGATTAACAAACTCAACGTCCATTTTGTTGTGCGTAATATTCTTCAGTGCCGATTCTAAACGCTGTGACCTTGCTCTTCCTTCTATCAAGCCCAACTCTGGCTTGTTTGGGTTGATTTGCACTTCTTTTGCTATAGCTGGAGGTGCCTGATGTATATGTAAAGCAGCCTGTAAGTACGAACTTAATAGAGAAGTTCCAAGGCCAATCGTTAACAATAATGTTTTTTTCATATATCCCTACTTTTGTTCAAATCCAGTAGATGCTGTCCATATTCTTTGCTTTCTTATGGTTAGCGCTCTTCTTTTGTTTCTTTTTCGCTCCTGGTAGTAAAACCAAGCTTTGAGTATTGGGATGTTCATTTTTTTAAATAACATCCAAACCAGCAGTTCGATGCAGACTAAGAAGATATAAGCTGCAAATGAAGCGGGGATCAAAACAAAAAACAATTGCACCACTATGAGCAAAAAAAGTGGGTATGGGATCATTAATACCGAACCAACATATTTAGTGTTGTCACAGTACGTGTTGCCCTCAACTGGTTTGAACCCCAGCTTATTCATTTCTTCTTGTGCTGTTCCCATTACATAACTCCTTTAGTGGGAAAGAACTGCCATGTTGTACGTTGTTTTAGTAATTAGACCTTCGCTGAGCGCCTTACTAGCACTTTGTTTGAAAGGCTGACCATATTTTTCGACGGCAAGGTTAATGCCTTGAATTAAGTCTTCATTCTGAAGAGAAAGTAATTCATTTTTCAATTCAGCAGAAAACACGAGAATTTCCTGTATAGGGGTCACTTTGCCATCGACCGTCGGTGCTAACCATTGGTAAACCCCCATATGCATGTACTGGAGAGTTTGTCGGATAATTCCGTACATCTGGCTAGGGTCTACTTCATTTCCGATTCGAGTAAATATATTGGCAATGGATTTGGCGTGCATAGTAGTTAGCCCGTGATGACCGGATTCTGAAATTTTTGGTAAAGTTTCGAATGTTTCCTTTTCACGACTTTCACCAAGAAAAATTGATTCCGGTGAGCAACGAAGTGCATTTTTCAACCCTTCATGAAACGTTTTGAAATCACCAAATTCACCAATGGTGTGTTGCCAAATAGGATTGATGCCAGAAATAACATCAAATTGAAATTCAATTGGTCTTTCATAGCTTAATATCACTCTAGGATCTTCATTGTTTTCTTTCATTTCACGTAAGATAGAAGCGCATAGAGTGGTTTTACCGCTACCCGTTTGACCACAAATGACGACTAAACCTTGAACCGGAGCTGCATTCTTTCTGATAATTTCAGGAACATTAAGATCTTCGTAACTTGGCGGTATTACAGGTAAATCTCGTAGCGTTATTTTTAACCCTCGCCCTTTCATCGAATTCATGGTGCAAACATTGACACGATTTCGAAACGGAAGTTCTTCATTACTTGGGTCATCCACCACGTACGCATCGTCTATTTCATGCCCGGGTTCAAACGCATATGACCTCATTTCAGCGCTAAACATATGCTCAGTTATCTCACTTACTTCAGCTTGTGAAATGGGACGTTTTAACAGAGGCATTATAACGGAGTGTTTCTTTCTAAGAATAAATGAATCACTAGCGATGATCAGGTCTGCGTAACCTCCGTGACGATGCAGAATACGGATCAACTCATCGATATCGTTTCCGGTTATTCGATCTAATTTAGCGATGCTTAAATACCCTTCGTCCTGGTAAATTGTTTGGTCGTGTAGTTTTTTGGGTACGTGTGCAAGTTGCCAAGGAATAGATATAGCTTCCGGCATTAGGTTACTGGTGTTTTGTACATCCAAACCAACTTTTTTAAGGAGATCCAAGGTAATACCTATTTAATTCTATTGATCAAATCGTAAACAGATCTTGGTAATAAATTATCAAGTGGTGGGAGTTGTGGTATTGCTCGCCAATTGGTTGGGTCATGAATCATGCGTGGCTCTACTTGAATGGAAATAGAACCACCAAACAACTCTAATTTATCTTTTGTGCCAGATACAGGAAGTGAACTTTCATGGTAAATAGGAGCTGATATTAAACCTGAATCTCTAAGCATTACGTAAGTGATAACACCTTGTACATCATATAAGCCGCGTGTCAGCTGATACTTTGCGTTCTGAATGGCAATTTGGATACCATCATCCCAGCCGCTATGAAACTCTTCTTCCCAGACTTCGATTTCATCACTGGTTTCGGGTAGTAGCTTTTGGCTGCGAATGGTAGGAGATTTTCCATTAAAGCGAACGTAATCTCGCCATGATGGAGGCGAATCAATAAAATAGGGGTAAGATTGGATATAGTAAGTTTTATCAGCGTATGTAAAAGCAGTTTTCGTATTATCCAGGTATGTTTTTCTACCATCAATTTCCGTTACAATCGCTGGCATTACAAGGTAACTCTTGTATGTCATTAAATACGGAGATAGATCATAGATATCATCTAGATATTTTGAGCTGTCTTCTAGAATTTTTTTAATTTGAGACTCTGCATATACAATGCCGGCTTCCACCCCATAGCTTTTTGCTTCTAAAGCCATGCTTCGTGAGATGATGTCTAGCTGGTCTGTCTTGTCAATTATCCAATTGTTTGATTCTGCTGTTTGGAGTGAATCTCCACGACGTAGATTTTTAAAGTAATCGTAAATTTTAGGATTGGTCTGTGCTTGAGCTATTGGAAGTCCGGTGGTCAACAAAGCTCCACACATCAATATCGCTTTTATCACAACCCACCACCATAATTTATCATTATCACGCCTTTCTTATGTTCGTTGGGCGTTTCCCAAACATGAACATCAACACCTCTGTTGTCGATTTGATTTGAGATATCATCAACTATGTCAATCGCACTGCGTGAGTTAGCTTGAAGCTTCACCCAGAGGGTTTCTGTGTTATTTTTAGCTCCAAATTCTTTGTATTCGTAATCTGTTAATTGGGCTATTAGTTGGAGTGGTTCTTCTGCTTTCCCGTAGAACGCATTCATCGGTATGATTCGTTCCAAACCTTCAGGTACATTGAGATTTGGCGTGTATTTCTTAGCTTGAGGGTTTAGTCGGGCCATAGCTACTGTATGAGCTTGAGCAATCTTCTTCGAGGCCACGGCTTTTTCTGCCAATACTGCGAGTGTCGTTTCAAGTTCTTTTGAAATGTATGCTTTATCATCACTGTTACCACTCACAGATGTAGACTGACAACCAGACATTACCATTGAGAATATTAAAACCTGAAGAATCCTTCTCATTTCACCGTTCCAATTACCAAAATATGCGTTTATATTATATAACTTAATCGGCAAGTTCAATTGTATCAAGGCGACTAATCATGGGTGACACTAACGAATTTAAAACATGCCCAATAATTACGGCGTTTGTAGACAAGGGAGAAGTGACTTCATTTGATGGTGGGTATTTCATAAAACCCATGAGTAATTACAATTTAGAAAGGCTAAATGCGATCCTTACTGGGTTCAGTAAGGAGGTGGGATTTAATTCAACCTCATTAGCAATTTGGCGTGAAATTATTACATACACCCTTAAAAATCATGCAGTTAATGTTAAATCCTCAACTTGGAAGCGTTACCGTATCAGTCTCAATAACGTCCTAAACACTGCTCTTTCTAATGATCTTGCCCCTGCTACATTTTTGCGTAACTTACTCGCTGATATTTCTCTTGTGAAAGTCGATGAAGTGGTTTCAAAAAAAAATGAAAAATCAGAACGAATATTTTCGAATGACATCTATAAGTTGAGAATGGCAGCCAAGTCTCATATAGAAAGAATGGCCGTTCAGTGGCTTGAAGTTGGAATATTAACCAACATCCGTCCCAATGAACTTGATGGAGCGGAAATCAATTATGATGGAGATTCCCCTACCCTTGACGTTCTCAATACTATAAAAAGTGATCAATCAAAAAAAATGATTCAATCTGGCTTAATGGCGACGACTCGAAGTATCAACTTAAGTCATCTTTCATTATTGGATATGTTAATGTTAGAAAAGTTTATTATAGAAAGTGGTCGAATTATTACGGCTGGTGGCTACGAAGCCTTTTATGAAGGTATTAGACAAAAGCTTTTCGCTCTATCGAATAAACATCTTGGCTATTCTCTATCTTTATCTGTAGGCCGCACTCAGTATGCCGCTAACCATCGAGCAATGAACCCAGGCTGCAATCGAGAACTTGCAGACCAAATGGGACATACAGATGTAATGAGAGCTTCTAGGAGTTATGGTAAGAAAGCGAATGGTTATGCTAAGATCGCAATTATTCCAAGCGAGGAAGTTGAGAAAATTGAAGGATTGCTAGGTAGTGATCAATACGAATGATGTATGCCTGCAATCAAAAGCCAATCCCCCTACCACTGGTTCGAAACTTAGTACAGTTGTGGCATTATATTCGTTGCACTTTTCATTTCCTTGATACTCTCATCAGATGTTTCAGGAGCTGCTCCATATGCGATCCCATGCTCTTTTATGTGTTTTAAGTTTCGCTCAACTATCGCTAGACCCGTTTCTATACAGTCACACCAGCGTCCTCTCGTTTTGATTTCTACAGGAATATTTTTCACCATCTTCTTGACGGCTACATTCATATTATTCATCACTTCATCGAACACAGACAATGCTCTCTCTTTTGGTATATTAAAGTGGCCCGTAGCGAGTTCAACAATATCCATCTTGCTCGGAAAGTGAGTGCCATTTATGGACAATGCTGAACGGTAAATACCTTTTTGAGTTTCTACGTTTAAGTTACCGGTAATGACTAGCGGCGTTAGTATCACATCATAAATTGGGCTCACTTTATATGCATACGTGCCATCTTCCTGTTGGTTACCTAAAACGGTAATATTTTTTAGGTGCAAATCATTATTATGAAGTAAATACGAACCTATGATTTGCTTATAGATATCATTGAAGACCTCATTGGTAACTTTTTCTGAGAAGCGCTTTTTAACATTGGAAGCTACGTCTTCAAATGAGAGTTCATATTTTTGGGATGAAGTGGTCATGCAGACTGCACCTAAATCTAATGAAATCGTTTTTTGAGGGTTTTCATCAGAAGCGTAGGGAATATCAAAGCGTTCCGAAATAAGAAACGGTACGCTTTGCGAGTTGTCTATAACCTCGGTAACCTGATTAACAGCCGTGGTTAAACTCGACTGCAAATTATCAAAGAAGGCCGTTTCATCCACAAAGTCATCTCCTAGGCTTTGGTTGTTTATCGTCGCTTCGCTGATCGACTTTTCATTAATCAAAGATTCTTCGCCTGTGTATGACACCATTTCATTTTCATAACTCACCATCTGAAATTTACTTACGTTTAGGCCTGACTCTTTAAGAAGTGTTAACCCCAGCCATTCAGCAAGTGTGATCTGGTCAAAATCCGGCATAGGCATTTTAGCAATGTGAGTAAAACCATCGTTACCTCGTTGTCTTTCAATGTGTTTTTCACCATTTTTTTCATAAAGAGTTATCGGTAATTTAAATTGAGCCCCTGAAAGTTTCGCGCTTTTCTCTCCTTGCATAAGATTAACCATGTCACTCTTGAAGTTTTCTTTATCGATATGAGGGATACCTTCAAAGAACCCTTTAAATATTACGGCATCATCGATAGTAGTTGAATGTAAGCTTGTTGAACCACCAACAAACATGGGACTCGATGGCATTTTCCATTCTTTCTCCAATGCATGAATGGAGTCGCTAGGGAACTTCATTCTTGGCGCAATAGCGGTAATAGGAATGCGTTGTATGTTGACGTTACCGATAAGCATTGTTGCATTGGTAATTTTATTCATCGGATTTCTATCTATTCGACCTGCATCTTCAGGGAGTAAGCTATCAAAGAATGAGTTTTCGATAGATTTGACCATTGATGAATTGGTGTATGAAGCCCAGTCGTCAGGTCTGACTTTTATCATTCCGTTATTAGTGACTACCACATCGAATAGGGATTTGTTGTAGTGAGTCAGGCTGAATGCATCTTTTGTGAATGCTCGTAGGTGGTTGACTTCAAGTTCAATATTTAATTGCAGTACGCTCCTTTGATCACTGTTCAAATACGATTTTAATTTAGACAGGTTATCTAGCGTATGACTCAGATTTGGGAAGTGAGCTTTCATCTTAGTGATGTGCGAAGCTGACCGTAAAACAATCGTATCAAGGTCTGTAATTGAGTTTAGACCTTCGATGTTACGAACAGCATTGATAACGATCTTCTCTAACCCTTTCTCTGTTCGATACATTTCTGCTGGAAAAGTTGCTAAGTGCGACAATGGGGTGGGTTTGTAATTATGTAGTGCGGCAAGGCTTCCTCTAACCTTCTCTATATTTTCGCTAGAACTTATTGAGCTAAAGTACTTAAACGCCGACCTGCTAAAAAACTGATGTCTTAATTGATTCTTACTTTCAACAAGCATGGACAACTCTTGCTTGTTGATCAGTTCACTTTCAATTGTAAAAATCACATTCTCGTGGCCATCTGTTAGGGGCGATGTCGAAATATGAATAGTATCCGTATTGTTGAGCGAATAACCTTTGATCGAAGGTTTAGCCGTGCCGGTTTGGGTAAATTGCCCCAATTCATTACTTAATGGTTCCATTAACGATTCAAATCGTTGTTGTGGTGATGGCCACAGTTGAAGCATTTTGAAAATGAGTGGCATTTCTCTTCTAAGAGTATATTCGATCAGGTTGGCGTTAGATGTGTTATTTAAGCTAGTTTGACTGTCAATATACAAACGTGTTGTTTTACCGTTAGCCATTATCGGGAGCACCTCCCCTGTAGCTGTTAGTCTATCCAACTTGACTTGTGAAGCGGTAACTCCAGAAATGTAAATATTGGCATTCATATTCGTCACTCTAAATTAAATTTCTCATTTACAGTATATATTATATTTAAGATATCGATTCTGCAATCAAAGGT
>NZ_JBFRVX010000023.1:0-11760 GCF_041475345.1 Vibrio sp. 10N.222.48.A3
GGCAAAACCTCAGTCCAAAAAGCAGAAGTTGAGATCGGCATTACTGTATACCTTGTTCGCATTGGTCGTGGTCTTTGGTGTTGATTATTGGCGTACAAAAGACGTTCCAATGCAGAACGTTCCGCCAATGGTTGGGATGTCGTTATCCGGTAAACCGATAGATGTAATAGAGATGAGTAAGAAAGAGCCGGTATTAGTTTATTTTTGGACGACATGGTGCGTCGCCTGCAAATTTGTGACGCCAGTGGTTGATTGGTTTTCATCGAGCTATCCCGTCGTTGGTGTATCACTGACTTCGGGTAAAGATGAAAGAGTTCAACGCTATATGAATGCTAAAGGGTATAGCTACGACAACATTAATGACACTCAAGGTAAAATTGCACGCGATTGGGGAATCTCCTTAACGCCAACACTCATTGTTATTAATGATGGAAAAGTAACAAGTGTTACTTCAGGAATTACTACGCCAATAGGTATCGCAGCCCGACTTTGGTTAGCTAAGTATTAATGGGAAAAATATGAAATTCATTACAAAAAGCATCATCACACTATTGGTTACTCTGGCTTTCTCACCCGTCACTTTCGCAATGACAAAACAAGAAAAAATTGCCGAGATAACGCAAATGCTAGAAACGAACGAAGGTATTATCGATTCAGTTCACGACAGTCTAGCTGCTTACATAGATCAACAAAGTAGCTTTGATAAAACGTTAGTTGAGAGTCATGACTTTATTTATAACAACCCACATCACCCTTGGTATGGTTCCGAACATCCAAAACTGACGATCGTAAATATGACTGATTTTAGTTGCCCGTGGTGTAAAAAATTAGACCCTGTTCTTCGAAAAATAGCGGATGAGTTCCCTAATGACATCAAGGTGATAAATATTTATATCCCTCTAAAGGAGAGAGATTCGCCATTGAACTCAGCAACTTTTGGACTCAATGTCTGGAACAATGACAAAGAAAAATACAAAGCAGTTGAAGAGATGTTGATCAGTAAGCCTGGTATTCACAACGTTCGTTCGATAATGAAAGTAGCGAAGAAGAACAAAGCCACCGATTATGTTTCTTCAGACAGTGAAATAGCGATTGAAGTTGCTGAAAACTATAACTTATTTACGAGGCTGGGTGTTCGGGGTACACCAGCGATGCTAATTGATGGAACATTGCTCCCCGGCTACTTGCCATACGAAAAACTATATCCAATAGTAAAGGCTAAGCTAGAAGAGAAAAGTAAATAGAATAAATTTACGATAACTTAATTATTATCTTTGATGGATAAAAAGCCCTATTGATTAGGGCTTTCTATCATTTAAATATTAATTGTAAAAGTAGATTACAAATTAATAAACAATATACAACGCAGCTAGTCCAAATATGCCTAGAAAACTCAGAACACCACATGTCGAGTACAACAACAGTCTCATTGTTAATTCCTGATTACAAAAAATTATTAATAGTATTTACTTTTATAAATTGTCTTATGTGCAATTTAAGGGCGTGGGGTTGACAAGGTTATATTAAAATAGCACCTCCAGATAAATTATCACTTAACATTTAGTTAGAGTTTTCCATACTTAAATAATTCCCTTTACTCTGTGTTTTTTACGAAGTAATTAGAGGTTGCTTATTTTTAATTTTTACAGGTTGATATTCCATTTTGTTTCTTGTGTGGTTGTTATTTGGGTGGGTAATACGTGAATGTAAATTGATTCATAGAGTGGGAATTAACTCGAGAAACGGAAACTAACTCGTAGAATGGAAGTTAATTTCTCTAATCTGGGTGATCAAGTTATCCTCGATGAGGACTGATACGCTCTCGATTAAGTTGTTATCAACACCGTTAAATACGTTCACGTTAGTGATTAGCTTTTTCATAGTCTGCACCTTTTGGAAATGAGTGTGTGTCGCTGATGGAGTCATCATATGGGGACAGCATTTGAAGAATGGCCATTTGGTGACAGTGATGAATTGGGTGTGTTTTTGCTATTGCTATTGCTATAAGAGAAGGAAGGGGGATTTCTGTCGAATCATTAATTTGAATAATGATTATTGGTGGTGTCACAAAATGGTAAGTTTTGCTCCTTTTCGAGCGCTAAGATGTATTTCAAATCAAGGCGACTTATCAAATTAGAGAGAGACAGAATGACTAAATCAGACAAAGTTTACGGGTTCAACACACCACAACGTCTATTTGTAGGTTACACGTTAGCTGTGCTGGTGGACTTAGTGGTACTTAATTTTTTCGATGAGTACTGGGACTTCGTCAACATTGAGTCTTTCACTATTTCTTTGATAGCAGCGTTATTACTGCAGTTATTGTTGAAGCTCTCTATTGGCTTAGAACACAAGATTGCTGAGCACTTCAAAAGTAAACCGGGTACCGGGCCTAAGGTTTATCGCGCCATCACTACTTACATCATCTTGGTGGGTTCAAAGTTCGTGATGCTAGAAGCGATTAACTTATTGTTCGGCGAGAAGGTGAGCTTTACAGGCCCTTGGAATGGTGTAGTGGCGTTCTTCGCCGTGGTATTTACGATTCTCATTGCTGAAGTAATTGTATCGAAGATCTACTTTGCGCTTGATGATAAACAAGAATCAAACTTGAAAGAAAAGACAGCTTAAGCATAAGTAGAGTTAAACATAGGGGAGTTCGGAATGAACCCTCAATTGAAAAGGGTTGGCATGTTTGCCAACCCTTTTTGTCTTTTAGCTATCCCACACTTTAGAGTAAGCGACTAATTCAGCTTATGCAGACCGATTAATTAGTACTTAACTTGGTAGTTCAGAGTGTAAGTACGGCCGCGGCCTTTGTAGTCATACGCTGCTGAGTCGTAATGAGACGAGTAAAGGATTTGAGCACGTTGACCCCAAACAGTGGTGTAGTCTTTGTTCAGTAAGTTTTGAATACCAAAACCTAGACTACCGACAGGAAGCTGATACGTACTCACTAGATCAAACACGGTGTAGCCATCAAGTTTGTTTTTGTCGTCTTCGTAATCAAACATAGTTTGGCTTTGTACTTTTACAGATAGGTCTGTGTCATACCAACCTGCCCAAGCACTTGCTTTAGAAGTACTTGCACTTCCTGCAGATACATCTTTCCAACCGTCGTTACCTTTCACTTCAGAGGTGACGTAGTGACCAGAAGCGCCCAGTTGAATGTTGTCATGTACCCAGTAAGAAGCCATCGCCTCTAGCCCGTACACTCGCTTTTTGTCATTGATGTTTTCAATCAGCAATGTCTTTCTGTTGTACTTCACTGATTTGTCAGATTGTGAGTAATAAGCCGCGGTTTGCAAGCTTAGCTCGCCAGTATCAAGGCGGTAACCTAACTCGAAACTGTTGGTTTTGATACCAGACATTTTTGAGTCATTAACGTTGATGCTGTCGTTGAGTTTCCAGTGATCACCAACGAGCTTGTAGCTGCCTTGTCCGTAGTATTTAGCTGGGTCTGCAAGGTCGAAACCTTGCGAGAAGTTTGCCCAAACTTGAGACTCGTTATTAAGGTGGTAGATCGTACCTAGGTTAAATAAGCCAACACCGTAATCAGTTTCACCACCTGGTACTGCGTCTGCTGTTTTGCCTTTACCAGCAGCAATTTTCTTCTGCTGGCTGTAGCCGACAAAATCATCAATCTTGTTAGAGATGTATTGGTAGCGGAATCCACCTTCCACCGTCCAATCATCGGTGATCGCATAGTCAGATTGTATAAAGCCTGCGATAGAGCTGACTTTAACACCTGCATAGCGACCCACTTGTGCATAGGTCTTGTTGACTAAGTTGCCTGAATTGTTCGCAATGGTGCGATCGTAAAGCGCTTGATTGCTATCAAGCTGATCTTGATACGCATCGATACCATAAACAATATTGAACTTATTGAAGCTCTTAGCCAGTGCTGTTTTTAATGAAATAACATCGGTAATTTGTTGACCAGAAGATTGGAAGTAAGGCGTGTAAGTTTGGTCTTCTTTACGGTATGAAGCTTCAGCAATAAACTGATGCCCAAGGAATTGATCATCGACGTAAGAGGCACTCAGCATGATGCGCTCAGTTCCGTGTTCGCGATCCGAGTAAAACCCTTTACGTACGTCAACAAAATCGCGCCCGGTGATGTATAGACCGTAAGGAGAGTTTTGCTGGCTATCGTAATATTGTGCTAGGAAGTTGAGCTTTTTGGTCTCAGACAGGTTCACGCCGACAGTTGTCAGGAAATCTACCGTCTTGTTGAACTGCAGTGAGCCTTGTGAAATGTCAGGAGTAACAATATCGCCATCTGCATCGAATACACCTTGTGTCTCGGTGTAAACCACAGAAGAGCGAGCTTGAACTTTGTCGTTACCGCCAGAGATAGATTGACCGACTTTGTAATCGAAATCTTCACCTGAATTAAAGCCCGATGAGCCACCGACATAAGATTCGAATTCTAACTCTTCACCTTGTGCTTTTTTGGTGATGATGTTGATGACACCACCAGAAGCACCGGCACCGTAGATAGATGTTGCACCCGATAACACTTCGATGCGATCAATGTTAAATGGGTCGATTGAATCTAAGTGGCGGCTGATTTGGCGAGAGGATTGCAGTGATACGCCATCGATCATAACGAGCATCTTACGGCCACGTAGATTCTGACCATAGTTAGTACGAGCGCCGCTGCTTACATCTAAAGAGGGAATGCTCGCCGATAGAATTTCACCTAATGATTTACCGCCACGGTATTCCTGTTCGATTTTATCTGCGTCGATGTACCAAACTGTTCCCGGAATATCGCTGATCGCTTTAGGCGTTCGGCTTGCGACAACCACCATGTTTTCTTCGGTTGTGTATTCTTGTGCTTGGGCTGTAAACACTGTGCTTGCTGCGACAATCGCTAGCGTAACGGTGGAAAGCTTGAAACTTCCTTTTTCGGTTTTCATTTTGTTCTCAATCTTGATCAATAAAAGGCTGCACAAAGACTCATATTTGTGCGATGACTTTGTTTTTTATAAGTAAACAAGCGTTCATCTTTACTGGTTAGTAATAAATGAAGCCTCCTAAATTAGAAAAGAGGTTAACGTGGTCACTTACTTATGGCCCCAAACATACTCATCTCGATATCTTTCAAGCTTGTATACGTTCGCATTCACGCCACCTAAGCGGTTACTACTTCTATAGTTAAAGTACGAAGTATTATCGTTAAGTTTATCAATTCTAAATAAGAATCATTATTATTGTGTTTTTGTTGCAAAAATACAATATGAAAATGCAATTTTATTTTATAGATTTGGAAACACTTGTTTGCCGAGGGGGTTAGTCACTCGGGCGGAACAGAGCCAGTGCCTTGTTCCGCAAGTGTTTAAGCGGGTGTGAACCATATAATTCAGAAGGTGTGAAAGTGCAGGTATTAGGGCCTGTTGATCTTTTGAACAAAATTTAACAACGAAAGGTAAACAGGCCTCGTGTGTTCATGAAGTCAGAATGGCATTTTCGATGGTAGAAGGACACGATAAGGGCAGCCATGATTTGACTGCTCACGTAGTTAACTGTTTTTTGCAATGATACTGTTGATTAAACTTTCTCGCTGCTCCATAGAGACCGTCATTACGTCGTTGTAGGTGCGTTTCATGACTCGAATGTCATTTTCCAGTAGCTGAGCTAATTTTGTCGAGGCCGTTTGGTTGTCACCTTCGAGCACCAATTCGATGATCTCTAGGCGACGCTGGCACGATTTAGTGACCGAAGATTGAATGTGCATCGAGACGAGATCGGTCGCTTTACGTAGGCGATTATGTTGTTGCATGGTGCTCAATAAGAAGCGATTTCCTGAACATGCGGCAAGTTGCTCGTGAAACTCGGCACTGAGGCTAAAGAGTTGACTGGCGTTGACTGATTCTGGGGCGTTAATCGCTTGAGCATGGCGATCTCGGCAGCTTTCAATTGCACTGTTATCAAGTGTCCATGTTGGTTCGAGTAGGCCTGCAGGCTCGAAAATGAGTCGACAGCGATAACTTTCGGTGTGTCTTTCTAAGGTGTTCAACACACCATCAAGCTGCCATTTGTATCCTGGACTGCGACGAAAAATACCATCGCTTTCTAACAGGCGCAGTACGCTTTGCATCTCACCACGATTGGCATCATAACGTTGTTGCAGGTCTTTCTCGGAAAACGACTGACCTAACTCACTAAAAAATAAATCCATGAGTACGCGCAGGTATAATTGTTCTTGGCGAGGTTCTTGGTCGTTGTCTTGGCCTGAAATTTCGATATCTGCCGCATCGGTTTGTAATACAGACCCTTTATAAGGGACGACTTTAGTGATGCCTTGCGCTGACAAGTGTTTTAGCACCGCTCGAATAGGGCTTCTTGATACTTCGAATTGCTGCGCCAAAGATGATTCATTTAGGCTGCTTCCCGCTTTCGCGTTGTCGGCTTTTAGCCTCGCGATGACCTTGAATAACAAATTTTGTTGGAGCTTTGTAATTGTCGTTATGTCCATGACGCTCAGAGTATGTGTTTAATCTTGATTCCATGGTAAACACAAAAAGGCTTAAATACCATAAATTGTGTTTTTGTAACCAAAAGACAATGTTAATCGACCTGTTGCAATGGATAGATTGGTTGGTAATTTAGCGGTTGATTGGGAATTGATCGGTTATTGATAGCTTTGTTGGCAAGTGTGTCAATGAGTAAGAAGAGAGCCCGCTTAAAGCCTCGACTTCAAATAGAGGCTTCAAATAGAGGCTTCAAACGGGGCTTTAAGCGGAGAAAGTGATTTCTCGTGTGTGCTTATTTTCTCATTAGATAGAGGAAGTAGCCGCCACCAATCAGAGAGGCTAATAGACCTGCCGGGAACTGCCAAGGGAACCATAGCGTACGACCAATCCAGTCTGCAGCCACCATGATGATAGCGCCTAATAATGCTGCTGTGAGCATTTGAGGAATCGCGCGATATTGGTGAAGCGAACGCGCCATGTGTGGCGCCAATAATCCAATGAAACTTAATGGCCCAATGACGATGGTGCACAGAGTTGTTAGTGCCGCGACTAGCAAAAGCAAAGCCAATCGAACAGCGGTTGTGTTCATACCTAGGCTGCTTGTGGTGACGTCGCCTAAGTTAATCAGCTCTATCCAGCGATTCAAAGACAGCGCCACTGCACTGATGATGGCAACCCCAACGGCGAGCAAAATGACATCTTGATTAGCGACTAAATAAGTCGAGCCTGAAAGCCAAGTGAGGAGCGCGGTTGCATTCTCATTACCCGAGCTCATTGTGATGCGCAATAGAGCGTCGAGCCCTGCACTTAGCGCGATGCCTGTTAACAAGGTTTGCGTTGGGGCGAAATTGTGTTTTCTTCCCATTAACCAAACCACGGCAGTCACTGAAGTTGCACCGAGTGTACCAAGCAGCATTTGCTCTTCTCGGCCGACTGCAGTGCCAAATAGTGTGCCGAGCACTAACGCCAGAGCAGCCCCTGAGCTGATCCCCAATACTTCGGGGCTCGCCATTGGGTTGTTTGAGATGCGTTGAATAATCGTGCCTGCAAACGCAAGCCCGATCCCTGCCAATAGCGCGACTAATACACGTGGTAGACGCAGATCGAATAGCGATGAGTTGAGTTCAAGATTCCAACCAAACTGGTTTTTACCTACTGTAAGAGCAAGAACACACATTACCGTCAATAGCACTGACATCGCGGCCAGTACTTTACGCGTACTGACGAATTTGTAGTGCTCAATGGTTTCACTGCGGTTTTTGAGATCGGACTGCAGCTTGGTACGTTGCAGTAACCACAATAAGAAAGGAGCACCCAGTAGCGCCGTCATTGCGCCGGTAGGGAGCAGTTCGCCACCGAAGCCAGAGAAGGGCTGAATCACTAAATCCACAATCAATAGAATGAAGCTGCCTACCAACCCACTGACCAGAATCTGTTTCGCGAGTGCTCTTACACCGATAAGCCTAGCGATAGCAGGAGCCACAATGCCAACGAATCCGATTAAGCCTACTTCACTGACTACGGCTGCAGTAATAAAAATCGCCAACGATAAGCAAAGCAATTTGATTTGTTTGATGTTTACACCAAGTGAAGTAGCGACATTATCACCAAATTGCAGCGCTGATAATGGACGCTGTAAAACCAGTAATAACAGCGTCGGGATCGAGACTAAAGGTATGAGAACCTGCACGCTCGACCAATCATTCTGATTCAGTACACCGGCACCCCAAACAAAAATACTGGTAAGCCGTTGTTCATGCAGCATGAGCAACATGGTGTTGAGTGAGCCTAAAAATAGGCTGACCACCATACCGGCTAACACCATGTGTAATGGTGAAAAGCCTCGTGCAGAACTTAAGGTAAAAACTAAGCCTGTTGCAAGGCAGCCCCCGATGAAAGCGGGAATAAACCCTGGGATAGCTAGGTTAGCAGGAATTAAAAGGATCCCTAATACCATGCCGAGTTCTGCGCCCGCAGCAACACCCAATGTGGTAGGTGAGGCAATGGGATTACGCAGTACAAATTGCATCACACACCCAGCGACTGCCAGTGCAAAACCACAAATGAGAGCGACGGTAAGCCTAGGTAAATAGGTGAGGTGAGTAATCAGATGCTGATAATTTGAAGAATCAAAGTGAAACAGCGTATCCCAAATCAAGCCAACCCCTTGCGAGTAAGGAGCGGTAATTTGCAGTAGCGAGCTGATCAACAAAACAGCAGCGAGAGGTAGTGCCGCTGCCTTGATATTGAATCGCCCTGTGACGGTTTTTTCGATCTTTACGGTAGCCATTATTTTTGGATAAGAAGTTCGGTAATGTGGTCACTAAACCTTTGAGCAGCGATTAGCCCACCGAAGGTCCAGATGGTAGGAAGTTCGTAAACGGAGTCTGTACGTGTAAACGCCATCGCTTGCCAAAGAGGGGATTGAGTCAGTTTCTTATGCTCTTCTTCCGTTAGCGGGCCAAAGATCATCACATTCGTCTGTTGGTGTTCAGCGAGCCTTTCAGTACCTGTAGTGGTAAAACCCCAGAGGTTTGTCTGCTCTTGCCAGTCGTTTTTAAGGCCCATGCTGCTTATGGTGGCTTGCGCTAATGAACCTTGGCTATGAATGCGTAAGGTTTTGTCGTTGATAAAGCGTGCAAAAATCAGTGGTTTGTCTGAGTTGCCTGCGGCACGTATTTTTTCACCATTATCGCTTAATCTCTTGTTTGTCTCATCAATCACTTGTTGGGCGCGTTGTGCTTTGTTAAATAGCTTGCCTAAAGAGAGGGTAACCGAAGTTGCGGATTCAAGAGGTTGTTTCTTTTTGCTGTAGACACTGTAAACCAAGACAGGTGCGATTTTATTGAGCTGGTGGTAGGCCGCCGCCATATGCTCGCTGATTAAAATGACGTCAGGTTTGAGTTCTGTTAGTAGCTCTAGGTTTGGTTCTCTTCGAGATCCCACATCTGTCACGTCTGCATTTAACGCAGGTTTTACCACCCATTGCTGATAACCTTGTGCGTCTGCCACACCTTGCAACTCAACGCCTAGGCTTAATACGGTTTCGGTGAGTGCCCAATCTAAAGCCACCACTTTTTTAGGTGTAGCATCGAAAGAGACACTGCCCATTTCATGTTTGATTTCTAGTGCGTGAACGCTCTCTAGAGCAAGGGCGTTGAAAGCTAATACTGTGAACAGCATGGTGATGAACTTTTTCACAACAGGTTCCTTTTGATTTAAGGGATGTAGCTGATAGGTTGCCCTGTCTCAGGGTGTTTAAAGAGCGCAAGCTCCATTCCGTAGATTTGCATTAGTGTTTCTGGCGTCATCAAATCTTTAGGCGAACCGGAAGCAATCACTTTCCCAGAATGAAGCGCAATCAAATGATCACTGAATTTGGCGGCCATGTTGACATCATGAAGCACCATGATCACGGTTAAGCCGAGTGACTGATTAAGCTCTCTGATCAAAGCGAGCAATTCATGCTGGTGCGCGACATCGAGTGCTGAGGTTGGTTCATCAAGCAAAATACATTGGCTTTGCTGAGCAAGTAGCATGGCGACCCAAGCTCTTTGTCTTTCTCCGCCGGAAAGTGTTGCGACAAATCGGTCAGAAAAGGCATTAAGGCCAACTTTCTCAATCGCTTCGTCTACGATGGCATAATCATCTTTGCTGTAACGTCCAAATGCGCCTTTCCATGGATAACGGCCAAAGCAAACCAGTTCACGAACGGTCACGCCATCAGTAATCGGTGGGTGCTGCGGCAGGTAGGCGACTTGGTGTGCAAATTCAAGGTTACTGTATGAGGCGAGTGGTTGCTCATTGAAGAAAACGTCACCTTCTGTTGGCGTATTTTGTCGACTTAACAGTTTAATGAGTGTCGATTTGCCACATCCATTATGACCAAGCAAGGTGGTGATCTTCTTTGGTTCAAAGGTCAAAGTCGTTGGCGAAAGGATTTTCTTACCGTCGATTTCGAACGAGGCATTGGTAAGTGTGTACATAATGCAATATGAAGTTGAGTTATGGGCTGCTAGCCGCTAATGTAACACAGTGAAATCAAAATGATAATTATTCGCTAAATCAATCTGTTTATCATTGTAATGTGCTCGTGCCCACTACGAACCTACCAACCTTATCTAGCGCCTTCGAGTTTATGTCTGTGATACAAAATAAAAAATTTCAACTATTGGCTATTGGTCTTGCTTCGGCTCTTATGGGAATTGGGCAAAACGGCTTACTCGTTTCCCTGCCTTTTCTTGTGGAACAGTCTTCATTTAGCTTGCCTACGTGGTCGATTCTTATCGCAATAGGAAGCATATTATTTCTGCCATCTGCGCCTTTTTGGGGAAGGCAGAGCGACAAATATGGACCTAAACAAGTCGTCATTCAGGCATTGGTAGGCATGGCCGTCAGCTTTGCTTTTTTGTTTTTTTTTGCGATGAATAGTGACCAAGAAAAGGCGCTAGTGTTTTGTTTGATCGGACTGGTGGTGGCGCGAATAATTTATGGTTGTACGGTGTCTGGAATGGTGCCCGCGAGTCAACATTGGGCGATATTGTTGTGTGGTGAGAGAAACCGTTTACAGGCTATTACTTCGGTGAGTCTTGGCCTAAGTGTTGGTCGATTAATTGGGCCTTTGGTCTCCATTTTAGCGTTAAAGTTATCGCCTTTTGCTCCCCTGATCGTGATGATCTTTTTGCCGTGTGTTGCTTTACTTGTCACGATGTTGTTACCAACCCCTAAAGAAGAAACTCGGAAGGCAGAAGGAATAGGGCAAGCACCTTGGTTACCGAATAAAACATTACTGCCTTTTTTATCTTGCGGGATGTTGTTGTGTGCCGCAGTCGCGTTGTTGCAATACAGTTTTTCTCCACTGATCTATTCGATCACCCGTTGGCCTACCGATCAAATAAGTGACACGATCGGGATTCTTTTGACTATCAGTGCTGCCTGTACTTTTGCTACTCAACTCTTGGTTATCAAAAAAGAAAAGCTGACACCGTTTGTTATGTACCGTTGGGGGGCATTGGGTTTGCTTGTCGGCTTTGGAGTGTTCTTGATTCCCAGTATGTGGGCGTTAGCTGTGGCGATGGTACTGACAGCGATTGGCGCAGCGTTGCTTGTTCCTGCTTACACGTTGTTTGCCACTGAAAAGCAAAGTGGTACACCGGGCGCAGCCGCAGGGTACATCGCTATGTCTCATACTCTAGGCTATGGCGTCGCTTCATTACTTGCGTTTACTTCAACCTTGAACCCTCAGTATCCCATCTACTTATGTGGGCTATTTTCTCTACCT
>NZ_JBFRVX010000024.1:0-377 GCF_041475345.1 Vibrio sp. 10N.222.48.A3
CTTCGTAATATCGTCTCCACCGAAATTGAATGTTTCTTTCTGAGAATCAAACAAGTTTGTAGCGAATAAAGACATACGTCCGTTAGTAAACACATACGCAACTTGTGCATTTGCAACCCAGTAAGCATCAATACTCTGGTTAGCTGAGTTTTCAACGTCACTGAAGTAATCTCCAGTGTAATTCGCATTACCACTCAATTCGAAATTCTCAGCAAACATGTATAAAGCACCGAAGCTTGCCGTCAAAGAAGGGGCACGAGCGAGTTCTTTTGAGCTATTAGCATGATCTTTGTAGCTTGTTTTCAACAAACCAAGTGAAGCCAATAGCTCTAGGTTAGATGTTGTTAACCAACGGCTTCCTAGTTCTGCACCGTAAG
>NZ_JBFRVX010000025.1:0-3874 GCF_041475345.1 Vibrio sp. 10N.222.48.A3
ATATCACTCAATGTTACTCGAAGGAATCGAAACTCTATTGGTGCTGAGTAAAGCAAAAACCATGAGCCGCACAGGCAGTTTGCTTTATATCAGCCAATCAGCGGTCAGCAAACGGATTGCGAATTTAGAAAAGAAGCTAGGTAAAAAGCTCATCGAGCCGAGTGGCCGACAGATAAAACTGACGCCGGATGCGATTGCATTAATCGAGAGCATAGGCCCTACATTCAATGAACTTAGAGGGCTTATTTATGAACAGCAAGAGTTGGAAGATACCACTCTCATTACTTTAGATAGCTCTAAGTCTCTGATAGCGGGTTATTTAGGTGAGATGATGGGCCAATTTATCCAGCAAGATAAATACATCACCATCACCACTAACCATACACCAAGAATTATCGAGCGAGTGCAGTCTGGTAAGGCGACCTTGGGGTTGTGTGCTGGCTTACTGCCGCCGCATCATGGATTGATGACCTTCCATCTATTTGATGAGCCGTTTTACATAGTGAGTAAGTCGCCGCTAACGGAGCTTCCTCCATTGGTGATTACCAACGATATGACCAACCCTGCCAACTCTTATCAGCTCTCAGTGTTAGAAAAGTTTGGTATTAAACCCTTGATGGAGATGGATGCCTATACCGCAGCAGCCCAGCTAGCGCTAGGAGGAACGGGGCCGGCTTTGATCCCGCTTTCTATCGTAAAAACACTCAACATTAAGCCTCAATACCTGTTTAGCTTTCCCGAATTGCAAGGATTGATTAGACCGATTCATATCTGTGTGAGACCAAACAGCTATCAATCTCCGCGAGTTAAAATACTGATAGAATCCATTGTTGATGCTGTTCCCAAAGCAGTTTAGACGCCATTAACATCGACATCACGATCACAAGAGGGCGAATCCATTTCTGCCCTTTTGTTACCACTACTTTAGCGCCAAGTTGAGCGCCCATAAAACCACCAACTGCCATCACTAATCCTAATTCCCAAATTGGCAAGCCAGCTAAAATAAAGAAGATCAATGCGGCTATATTCGATGTGAAGTTAAGTATCTTGGTGCGTGCCGTTGCATCCACTAAAGAGAAGTGACCGATAGCGACAAAACATACCGTGAAAATTGAACCTGTTCCTGGGCCAAAAAAGCCATCGTAGAAGCCAACTCCGCCACCAATACACAAAGCAAACATCGCCTCAGAGATCTTCTGCTTTCCTTCAGACGCTCTAGTTTGGGGTGCTAACAGGAAATAGAGAGAGATAGCGATAAGCAGCAGCGGTATCACGCTAGTCAGTAAACTCGCATCAATGTGCTGGACTAACTCGGCACCAATTGCAGAGCCAATAAAAGTACAAAAGATCGCGAGGCGCATCTCTTTAATACTAACGATGCCGTTGCGCACGAAATACCAACTGGCAGAAAAACTACCAAATGAGCTTTGAAGTTTATTGGTTGCCAGTGCTTGCGTTGGTGGCACTCCGGCCGCTAGCAATGCAGGTAGAGTCAACAATCCACCGCCGCCAGCCATTGCATCAATAAAGCCTGCCGCCGTTGCAACAACAAACAAGATAGCCAATATTTCTAGAGTGATTTCCATATACCCAACGCCTTAAATTCTCGTATAGCGACAAGTTACCACTCACTGCAGATGAGCAATAACGAAACACAAGATTGTAACCTATTCCAAATATTCATCATTTAGCCATCACCAGATTTTCACCAGATAACAGACATAAAAAAGCCCACTCCGAAGAGTGGGCTTTGAGCATTTATATCCGCTTAACAGCGATACGCGTTAGTCTATTAAGCTAGAGAAGCTTTAACTTGTGCGTGTAGCTCTTGAACTGAAGTTACTGACGTTTTTGCGTCTGCAGTGTGCGCCATACAAGTCGCGAATGCTGCGTTTAGCGTAGTCGTGTAGTTCACTTTCTCAGCCAATGCGCCACGACGAAGAACTTTAGAATCTTCAATCGCTTGACGGCCAGCCGCAGTGTTCACGATGTACGTGTACTCGTTGTTCTTGATACGGTCAAGAATGTGAGGACGACCTTCGTGTACCTTGTTTACTAGACGTGGGTTAATGCCCGCTTCGCCAAGGATAACAGCTGTACCGTGAGTTGCGTCTAGCTGGTAACCAAGCTTAGATAGCTTAGATGCTAGGTCAACAACACGCTCTTTGTCGCCTTCGCGAACAGAAAGCAATGCACGACCACCTTCAGGGTAGATGTGACCACAACCCAATTCAGCTTTAGAGTATGCTTCAGCAAACGTTGCGCCAACACCCATAACTTCACCAGTAGAGCGCATTTCTGGGCCTAACAGTGGATCAACACCAGGGAATTTGTTGAACGGAAGAACAACCTCTTTCACTGAGTAGTAAGGTGGGATGATTTCTTTCGTAAAGCCTTGAGACTCTAACGATTGACCTGCCATCACACGAGCTGCAATCTTAGCGACTGCTGCGCCTGTTGCTTTCGATACGAACGGCACTGTACGTGCTGCACGAGGGTTAACCTCGATTAGGTACACTTGGTTGTTCTTAACAGCAAACTGCGTATTCATTAGACCACGAACACCCAACTCGAACGCTAGCTTTTCAACTTGCTCACGCATTACGTCTTGGATTTCTTGGCTTAACGTGTAAGCCGGAAGAGAACATGCTGAGTCACCTGAGTGAACACCCGCTTGCTCGATATGCTCCATGATACCCGCAATAACAACACGCTCACCGTCACAAATCGCATCAACGTCCACTTCAACAGCATCGTCTAGGAAGCTATCAAGTAGTACTGGAGATTCGTTTGAAACGCTAACTGCTTCGTTGAAGTAGCGGCGTAAGTCTTGCTCGTCGTATACGATTTCCATCGCTCGACCACCAAGAACATAAGAAGGACGAACAACCAGTGGGAAGCCGATTTCGCGAGATTTCTCTACCGCTTGCTCCATTGTTGTTACTGTCGCGTTTTCTGGTTGTAGAAGACCAAGACGGTCAACAGCAACTTGGAAACGCTCACGGTCTTCTGCACGGTCGATTGCGTCTGGGCTAGTACCAATGATTGGTACGCCAGCAGCTTCAAGCTCACGAGCCAGTTTCAGTGGTGTTTGACCACCGTACTGAACGATAACGCCTTTTGGCTTCTCAACACGAACGATTGCTAGTACGTCTTCCAGAGTTACTGGTTCAAAGTACAGACGGTCAGACGTATCATAGTCTGTCGAAACTGTCTCAGGGTTACAGTTAACCATGATTGTTTCGTAGCCATCTTCACGTAGTGCTAGAGATGCATGTACACAACAGTAATCGAATTCAATACCTTGGCCGATACGGTTTGGACCGCCGCCTAAGATCATGATTTTCTCTTTGTCTGTTGGGTTCGACTCACATTCATCATCGTAAGATGAGTACATGTAAGCCGTATCAGAAGAGAACTCAGCCGCACAAGTATCTACACGCTTGTAGACTGGGTGAATATCGTATTGGTCACGTAGACGACGGATTTCGCTTTCTGCTACACCTAGAATCTTAGATAGGCGAGCATCAGCAAAACCTTTACGCTTAAGCTTCATTAGCTCGTCTTTATTCAGACCAGCAAAGCCTTTCGCTTTGAGTTCTTGCTCTAGTTTTACGATGTCTTCGATTTGAACTAGGAACCAACGGTCAATTTGCGTTAGGTTGAATACACCATCAACTGACATACCAGCACGGAAAGCATCTGCGATGTACCAAATACGGTCAGAACCAGCTTCTTTAAGCTCATGGCGAATCGTCGTTAGTGCGTCAGGTGCATCTAGGTCGACCATTTCGTCAAAACCAGTTGCGCCAACTTCTAGACCGCGAAGTGCTTTCTGTAGAGATTCTTGTTGGTTACGGCCGATAGCCATAAC
>NZ_JBFRVX010000026.1:0-1385 GCF_041475345.1 Vibrio sp. 10N.222.48.A3
ATATAGTATTTGTGATTAATGCCGTTAAGTTAATAACTTAACGGCATTTTTTATGTTTACTGAACACTGAATAGCTCTTTACGTACCTAATATTCTTGTTCGCTTTCGAAAGAAAGCCTCACTCGGTATTTGTATTAATCGTTAATCAACGATAAACTTGTTTGCAAAATGGCCGAGTAAACAAGTTTGAGTTAGTTTTCTGCTAGCTCGTATTAAGCATTACTCTCTTCCTCAAATTCGGCCATCAACATCTTATCTATAGCAAATGGCAGTCTATCTCTATGTATGCATTAGAAATTGAGCAACTAAGAAAAACTTATGCAGGGGGCTTTGAGGCTCTTAAGGGCGTGAGTTTACAAGTAGAAAAAGGCGACTTTTACGCACTACTTGGCCCAAATGGTGCGGGTAAATCCACCACCATTGGTGTTATCTCTTCACTGGTTAATAAAACGTCAGGCAAGGTGAAAGTGTTTGGCTACGACATTGATACCGATCTGGAGTTAGCGAAGTTGAACTTAGGTTTAGTCCCGCAAGAGTTTAACTTTAACCCGTTCGAAACGGTTGAGCAGATCGTGCTACAACAAGCCGGTTACTACGGTGTACCGAAAGCTCTTGCTAAAGAACGCGCTAAAAAGTACTTATCTCAGCTCGATTTGTGGGAAAAGCGTGGCGAACGTGCGCGTAACTTATCTGGTGGTATGAAGCGTCGTTTGATGATCGCGCGTGCACTGATGCATGAGCCTCATTTGTTAATTCTTGATGAACCAACGGCGGGTGTTGATATTGAATTGCGTCGTTCAATGTGGGAATTCCTCAAGGAGATCAACGAGAAGCAGGGCATCACCATTATTTTAACTACGCACTATCTAGAAGAAGCGGAAATGCTGTGTCGTAACATTGGTATCATCAATCGTGGTGAGTTGATTGAGAACACCACAATGAAGTCGCTGTTGGGTAAGTTGAGTGCCGAGACCTTTATTCTTGATCTTGAAGAGGGTGCGACTGAACCTAAACTTGAAGGTGTGAATAGCCAAGTGATGGTTAATGGCTCGCTAGAAATCGAAATCGACAAGAATCGAGGTTTGAATACCATCTTTGATCAATTGAGTGAGCAGCAGGTAAAAGTTCTCTCTATGCGTAACAAAGCAAACCGCCTAGAAGAGCTATTTGTGAGTATCGTCCGTGAGGGGAATAAATAATATGTACAGCCTATATTGGACCGCTTTCTGCAGCTTGTTGACCAAAGAGATCAATCGCTTCACGCGTATCTGGGTGCAAACTCTGGTGCCGCCAGCGATTACCATGACGCTTTACTTCATCATCTTCGGTAACCTGATTGGTGCGCGTATTGGTGAAATGAATGGCTTTAGCTACATGGAATACAT
>NZ_JBFRVX010000027.1:0-3277 GCF_041475345.1 Vibrio sp. 10N.222.48.A3
CTCTTTATAGAGATATATTCCTTGATCGTGAAGTCGCAATAAAAACAATCCCCATTAGTAAGAAGAACAATACGATTGAGGAAGTAAACCTACTCAAATCAATTGCGTCTAAGCATGTTGTTGGATTGTATGACGTTATTCAAACCCAAACTAACATTGAAATATATCAAGAATACTTAGATGGGGAAGATCTAGCTAGCAAAGTAGGTCAGTGTCATGGCCCAGAATTTTTGAGCCTTGCCTATCAGCTAGCATCTGGACTACGTGATATACATTCATCAGGAATATGTCACCGAGATATAAAGTTGGATAATGCGAAATTTGACAAACAAGGTGTACTTAAAATTTTTGATTTTGGTGTATCTCGTATCGGTGATCCGCACCAAACCGTAAATGGTCATGGTACATTAGAATACCTAGCTCCTGAAGCCTTTGGATTATACACGCAAGACTCCGTTGTACTTTCATTTGCGGTCGATATCTATGCACTTGGAGTGACCTTACACAAACTTGCATTTTCGGGTATATGTAAATTCAATAAAACGCTTAATCCGCAACCAGAAAGCCCTCGATTTGCTGAGCTTGGCTTTTGTTCAAAGCTAACATCACTCTTAAATAAATGTGTTTCAGAAAATAAAACGGAGAGACCCTCAGCAAACAGTTTAGTTGCTGAATTACAAAGAGAGCTCCTACGAAATAAACATACTGGTTTGTTTGTTGCACCGAAAGGCTCCCATAATATTGACCAAGCTCATCCAAAAACAAGAATTAAAATTTCTGATGACTTGTCAATTATTATCAATTACAACGGATACGACTTTTATGTTACTAAAGTTGAAGGACATGTTTATATAAATAATGAAATTGTAGATGTGGGTAAGGTGCTTTATGGAGCATGCGTCCTGACATTTGTTCGAGATGCCAATAACCGTTTCTTTGTTTCGTTTTCTTCATCTCATCCGGAGATAGTATTATGAGTCATATTCACAAACCTAACGACATCATTGCAGATCGATACGTGATCGAAAATTATATCGACGAAGGTGGTATGCAACAAGTCTACTCAGCGATAGACAAAAACATTGGACGAAAAGTCGCTTTAAAGACACCAAAAAATGATTCGGCTAGCCTGAGATTTAAAAGTACCGCAATTTGTAGTGCTCGTGTTATTCACCCTAACGTGGCGAAAACTCTAGATTACTTTGGCTTTGATAAACGCGAATACTTAATTGAAGAACTTATTGACGGAAAAGATTTAAACACTGTATTCAGAAATAATTTCTCATATTTAGATCCATGTCTCGTTGCCTTCATAGGACATCATCTATCAAAAGCAGTAGCTGCATCTCATAGCGCAGACGTCGTCCATAGGGATCTCAAACCAAGTAACATTATGATTGTAGGGGGCGAGAAGTTTAGAGATATTAAAGTCACTGACTTTGGTATTGCAAAACTTGTTGATGATGAAATCAACGAGGTTTTTTCTGATACCGAAAATGTTGAAAGCTCCATTGCTGGCTCAAAAACACTCGTTGGTGCTCTACCTTATATGGCCCCAGAAATTGTTTTAAACAAAACAAAAGCTGGAAAACATATTGATATTTGGTCAATAGGTGCAATTATGTATTTCCTACTAACAGGAAAAACACCTTTCACATCGCAATTTGCCCAAATCGTCATTAACTATCATACTCAGAAATCTATCGATCCAATCCTTCATATGGATACATCTCGCCATTTAAACCCGTTAGGCAATCAATTACTAGGCATTATCAAAAGTTGCTTGGATTACGACTATTCAAATCGTCCAAATTCTGAGCAATTAGTTCAAATGTTTTCTTCCCTTTGTTACCCTATTCAAGAAAGAAAATATGGACATATCAAGTATCGACGAGGCACACATGGTTGGGGCTTCATTAAAAACATAGGCCCTAACGATACATTTTATCATACTGAAGAAGTTTTTGGACTTCAGGCTTCCCATAGTGAGCGAGTGTGCTTCTCTGAGTACCCTGGATTACCTCAAGCAAGGGCATTTCCAATTATTCGCTGTAAATAAGTTGCCATACAAATATAATGACGGTCCGTAATTTAAAAGACGGCAACAAAAAACCATGGCTTTGCGACCTCTACCCGCAAGGCCGTAATGGCAAACGTGTTCGTAAGCGCTTCGCCACCAAGGGTGAAGCGCTTGCATTTGAAAAGTACACGCTACAGGAAGTAGACAATAAGCCTTGGCTTGGTGAAAAACCTCAACGTCGCAGTCTTATTGATATGCTTGAACTATGGCAAGCACGCCACGGCCAGTCACTCACTCACTCTAAATACACCTACAATAAACTCAAAGTGATGGCGCTTGGTATGGGCGACCCGCTTTACCATAATTTCACGGCCAAGATGTTCGCTGAATACCGCACTGCGAGATTAGCTGGCGAAATCGCCGACCTAAACGGCAAGAAACTCAAAGTGACGTTTCGCACTTGCAACAATGAACAAGATCTCTTGAATGCGATGATTGTAGAACTTCAAAGAATGGACGAATGGAAAGGCGACAATCCGCTTAATGCCGTTCGTCAATTCAAGCTGCATGAAGCTGAAATGGAGTTTCTTACTGTTGAAGAGATGCAGTATCTAATCGAAGCAGCAGAAGCTCATCCGCACCATGACGATTTACACAAAGTAATTAAGCTATGTTTGGCTACTGGTGGGCGATTTAGAGAATCAGCAACTTTAACTGGGGCACAGCTGACTAAATACAAAGTTACATTCACACAGACCAAAGGTAAAAAGAACCGTTCAGTTCCCATTAGCCCAGAACTCTATGATGTGATTTATAAGGAAGGTTCGGGCCCACTATTCAGCATTAGTTACTCAACGGTTTACCGCTTCATCGTGAAGCATGTACCAAGACTTACCCAACAAGCGGCTCATGTACTTCGTCACACTTTTGCGTCTTATTACATGATGAACGGCGGTAACATTATTGTGCTGCAAAGAATCTTAGGCCACAGTGATATAAAACAGACTATGCGCTACGCGCATTTAGCGCCCGATCATCTAGAAGATGTGCTAATGAAAAACCCTTTGGCTAATCTAGGTACAAAAAACTAATACTAGAAACAAAAAAAGCTACCCGAAGGTAGCCTTTTCAAAATGCATTGTCTAGTGTGAACCCCGTATGACTTATTAAATGTCTATGACACCTAATCAAGTAGAACAAAAGAATTACCTTTTATTCACCCGGTTCTCGTTGTGAATCTTTTCAGATGTTGGTAAC
>NZ_JBFRVX010000028.1:0-15019 GCF_041475345.1 Vibrio sp. 10N.222.48.A3
ACAGTCAGTCCAAAACAGTCAAATTGGGCGATAAAGAGCAGTTATTGTCACTCAGTGCCGGTAAACCCTTTGAGCTGGCCATGAGCCAAGGTCGCATCGATACCGCTTACATGACCGATATGGTACGTCCACAAAATGACATCTTGCACAATGCACAGCAAAACACCATTGATAAACAGCCGCTCAGCGCCCTAGACAAACTCCAGCAGCAAACCCCTGACACCCAGGGCAACAGCCAGCATGTCATTTCTACGCTGGATGAAAACGACAAAGACCGACGCAGAGCGCAGCTCACCGCCACAGAGAAGCTGCCTTATGTGGTCGCCAAAGACTATTTAGAGCGCACCCCCGAAACGCGAGACAACACACTGATTATCGCGTACACCAACCAGGAGCGAGACACCATCACCGAACACATCCGTGTCGGTTTAATGAAAAAGAGTGAGTTAGGCAAAGAGAACGTCATCGCAACGAGGCTACGCTCAATCGGCGCGACGGGGGAAGAGCTCACCACCATGATGCCGTATCAAAAAGGCTTGATACTGAGCACCAAGCCCGGTGAGTACGCGGCAATCACTCACGTGGATTCTGAGCATGGCGTAGTAACACTTCAAGACGCAAGTACAGGTAAGACAAGGCCGTTCTTACCGCGTAACCGTGATCACCGTTTCACCACCCTGTTCTCTACGTCAGAAAAGCCACTTTCAACCGGCGATAAAATCATCACCCGTTTTACCGATAAAGAGCGCGGCATTAAAGCCAACGTGGAGTACCGCATCACGCAAGCGAATACAGACAGTGTTATCGCTCAATCTAAGACAGGACAAACACTCAGCCTTAACCCTAATGCGCTTAAAGACGGGCACTGGGACTACGCCTACAGTCGAACCGCAGACATGGCGCAAGGATCCACCTATCAACACGTCATTAGCGCGATACAAAGCAAAGGCGCACTGACCAACTTAAGACGCGCCGGTATCGATGTGACTCGTGCCAGTCAGCACATTCGGCTCTATACCGACAACACAAAACAATTGGTCAAAAGCTGGCTCTCTAAAGAGAGCCATAAAGCCAGTGCAATAAAAACCCTTAACCAAATCCCACCCAAAGACACCACATACTTTAACCGTAATGCTCTGCCTCATGAGGACGTCCGATTCCAAAATAAAAGCGGTGACTTTGACTACAACACATTTAGGGAGCACATCAATACGCAACTACCCAAATACACCGAAAGTCTCGCCGTTCAGTTATTAGGCAAGCCTAACCAATCTAAATCAGACCGTGATTACTTAACCTTTGGCATAGGTCCTTCCGCGATTAAAGTGACCCTAACTGGAGAACATCGTGGGTATTTTAAAGACTACACCACAGGCGAAAAAGGCGCATTGATTAACCTTATAATGAGTCATAAGGAAATGGGCTATAAAGCAGCGATGAATGAAGCGAACAAGATGCTAAACGAACCGGACAAATATCAATTGGAGGAAAACAGTAAGCACGAAAAATTACTCAACACCACACCTAGGCATATTGCGCAGTTTGAAGAACGGGCTAAAGATTATATCAATCAAAGCTTACCGATGGATAACACACTGGCCCAAACGTACTTAAACAAGCTCGGTGTCAATAACATTGAAAATAACCAGGTTAAGTTCCACCCGGCGGTCTATTCATCCGAAGACAAATCCTTTCACCCTGCAATGCTAACCAACATCCACAATAAAGAAGGCGAAACCAAAGCCATTGAAGTGACCTATTTAGACACTCAAGGAAATAAAGATACCTCCCTAGACATTAACCCAAGAACCCTAGGCACAAAGTCCAAACAATTAACCCAATTCCATCAAGGAGAGAATTTAAATACCACCATCATCAGTACCTCAATTGAAAACTCATTCTTAATTCGAGACCAAACTCAAGGGCAGATTGACATTATCAATGTCAATCATAAGAACGACATTCAAAACATCTCCACCGATGAACTAAGACAGAACATCATTATTGTATTAAATCACGGCAACCACGATTTAAACCCGAACAACATTGAAAAAATCGTCGAGAACTTTAATGGCCGAGACATCCAATTCATGTCCGACGATAATCTTAAAGAGGACATTAAATCGTGCATTAACAAATTAGAGCGAGATAACAGCGCACATAACATTGAATTAAATGAGGCGCACACTTCTCATCAAGAGAGCGAATTAGACACCCTCAACTATAATGAGAAAAAAGAAACCGACAGCCAATCACTCGACCACTTTGAGCCAAAAGAATATTCACCTCAACAAGAGATGGAATTTAATCACTCAGAGAAAGAGAGTCAGTGGGAAGACAGAGAAATCGACAGAGAGTTAGAGCGATAATAAGAGGGTAGCCAATGGCTACCCTTTTTTTTCGCCTTCAAGATATTCATCGACGCTTTTATCAACCAAAGCGGTGTTGGATTTTCTTTGCTCAATCGAATCCGCTTTATTCTTATAATACCCCTCCCCATCAAAGCTATGCGCCAAATTTAAATTTAGCACGCCTTGTACCTGCCTAACTCTACGATACGTTTCTTCCATCAACTCACGGTTCGACGGCCGCTCATCGTCACTGTCATTCAGTTTGATACGCAACGCCAAGGTAAAAAGCTGACGAGTTGCCTCGGCATCACTTAACTTTTCTCTGTCTCTGAACTTCTTAAAATCTTGCTCTAGCTTCCCTCGAAGGGAGCTTTGTAAAGGGTAAGAACGTGACATAATTTAGCTTTTTCTCCTCAATGAATGTCAATGAAGCCCACCTTTAAGCCTCAATGAAATCCAATAAATTCTCAATGTAAACCCATTGTACTTAGTTTTGAAAAAACCGCTACAACCTTACCGATAAAGGGATAAATAACAATTTAATTAAATCCCATTGAATTTAGATTGAAATCACCACAATCCCTTACACAGAAAGGCGCCAATGATAATTCAATGTAATTACATATTTTCACACTGGGATTTCAGCGGCTAATTAGTTGAGATTTTGAAAATTTTTTCACGCTCTATTTCGCCTCCACTATTAAGCATAAGTCATTGTTTTTATAGGTTTTAAATTCATCACAGACAATCATTTAAATCGTTTACGATTTAGCGTGGTGTGTGGTGAAGAATTGAAAATACAGGGGCACTTCTTACAAAGTATCCGGTTGGTTTTTGTTTTCACTAAGAGCTTGGATTATCGATGAAAAACGCCCCTATTGAAAGGGGTTGGGGTGTAGATTTGACCACACTGTTTTTACATTAACACCAAATTACTCTTATACAGGGGCACTTTCACCCCCAAAATACAGGCTAGAAATAACAAGATTCTAGAACTACAATCGCGCCAACTACTCCGCCATCAACCCTCTCAAAAAAAATAAATTAAATTTAAATTATTAATCTCTAGCTCTTATACAATTTATTCTATTCTTGCTAAAGATATTAACACTGGCGAAAGAGATGAGAATGCACACATACACACAAAAGTTTAGTGACTCTCTATTTCCTCTGGTGCTCTTTAAATAAAGATTGATCCATAAAAAATATAAGGAAATGCGTCATGAAAAAACTAGATAAATTAAAACTATTTTCGGTACACCAAAGCGGCTCAGCAGTCCTAAAGGTCGTCGAAAACTAAACGTGATCTAGTAATGGAGGCTAGTTGATGAACTACTATCTATATATTTTTTCTCATCTGGCTTCCATTGTGGCTTTTCGAAGTACAACGGTTGTAATTATATGGGCGTTAGTACAATCTTTTGGGCAATCTGAGAATGTCGGATTTTTAGTTGCCATCATGTGGATAACCAACATTTTCTTCCTGCCTATATCTGGTTTTTTACTTGATATATACTCAAAAAAAACCATTATTTTAGTTTCTATTTTCGGTTCTCTCGTAGCTTCTATTTTATTGTCCTACAACTATGAATCATTGATAAGTTGTATTATCTTCGTCTCTATCTTGTCCGCTTTTAACAGTGCTATATCAGCAGCACCCAATAGTATTATTCCATTATTAATAGACAAGGAAGGTTTAACAAAAGCGATTGGTCTGTCTTCGACCTTGAACTCGCTACAAGTCATCATCGGTGTTGTAATTGGAGGGGGGGTAATTTACGCCATTGGTGTAGAGATTTCTCTTTATGTCACCACAGCACTCTACCTTACTTCACTAATTTTAATCCTATTAATGTCCTTCCCTAAAAAAAGCACAGAGTTCGGAGGGGAACATAATAAAGCTCTCCAATTAACACAGGGGTTCCGCAGCATTAAAAACCTAAAGCCAGAAGTTATGTTTTGTCTATCCGCACTGGTAGGGAACTTCATTCTAACTCCTTTAGTGTCAATTATAATTCCAATATATGTACTACGTGAACTCAATAACAATGTGGGATATGTCGTATTATTTGAGTCAGCGATAGCAGTAGGAATGATATTAGGAGGAACTATATCAATCAAAGCAACAACTATATTTAATCGATACCATCAAGTATTATTTGGTGGGTGTCTAATTGGTCTAGGGGTGTTCGCCTTCGCTACATTTGAAGATGCTTATATCAAAGTATTTGCTCTGTTCTGCTCAGGTATGGGTTTAACAATCAAGGGAATTCCCTTTAGCTCTTTGAGAGGTCACGCTGTGCCTCACGAATATAAAGCTCGAATTGAGTCAGCCATCTTTATGTTATGTATACTTAGCATTCCAATTGGTAGCCTAACTTTCAGTTATATACTGGATAACACACAACTTGATATCAATAACCTTGTCAGGGTTATGGGGGGGCTCATAATCCTTTCTTTAACATTTATTATTTTCTCAAAAGAGTCAGTACAAGCACTCAAACAAAACGATGACACTCTTGAGCACTATTACACACAACACTACCCAAAGGCATTTAGATAAATGGAAATTACAACGGTAAACTGGGCTATCCCTAACTCATCTAATGCTGATTTTATTATTAACCGAAATTTGGACTCCCTTACTAAAAGTTTTAATTATCTTCACCAATTCTCAGGCCTTAATGATACGAAACTTAAATCCTTCTTGGCTCAAAATAGAGAGGCTTTACGCAAAAACATGCCGCAAGCCCTTCTTTACCATGAGTTCATTGTAAGGAACGTGGAAGATGCAAAGTTTGAGCCTCAAAGAGTATTTAACCACATGTTAACTGAGCTAAAAGAGGTCAGCGATAAACCCCTCGAAATTGTGCCATTTGGTAAACGATACCAGATATTTACGAATGGCATCCTTCAAGCTCTGATAGCGGAAGATCATCTAAAATGTTATGGAGAGCATTTAGCAAAGAGAAATCAAGGCATAGTGTCACCTAGTAGTGAACAATTTCAGCACACTTTAGAAGAAATAAATAGATGCTTATCTTACATTAAGCAGTCCTGTTCTACTCTGTATAAAGAGGTAGAAACGGTGATATCTCAAATACACATTATGAGTTCACCTCATGTGAACGCTGGCAGCTATCTAAGTATGCTAGGGATGTTTAATATTCGCTATCTAAAAAGCGACGTTGAACACTGGAGTCGCCTGGCTGAACATATCATCCACGAAACCGCACACAACTTGCTGTACCAGCTATGGTATCAAGATAAAATCATAACAAACGATCACGGCCTATTTTATACCCCGTTTAGAAAAGACGAACGACCAATAAGCGGCGTTTTCCATGCTATGTTTGTTTTAGCGCGCACTATTTATGGGTTTAATCAGTTACTTGCCAATCCAGATATTGAACTAAAAAAAACCGATATAATCAGCCACTACAACGAAGCTAATAACAAGCTCTCATTCACAGATAAGTTTCTACAAACCGTTGAAGTCATCGACCGTTCCGAGAGGCTCACCAACTTCGGAGTAAATATAAGGAATGATTGTGTTACTCTGGTTGAACGGTGTAAATATCAGGTCTAATTTACCCCACTAATTTTCCATCACATATATACATAGGTATTTAACACGTTTCTGGACAAAAACGTGTCAGTTACTTTGCTAATTTAGAAAACAACGGATTAACTAAAGTATGGGAAACTTTGACAAGCAAAAAGCAAGACGCGACCCCATGAGTTCTATACCTATCAATCAGCATGAATTACCAACGAAGGCATTGCTAATGGTGATACCTGAGTGTAGGCCAGTATCACAAAATCCTGGCCAGACATAAGAAAAACGGCTATTTGGGGAAAATGATGTAAACAACTTGTTTTCCGGTTTCATTGGCTGTAATGCCAATAAATGCTAAAGCTCGCATGAGTTATACGCTAATAAACACTTACTCTTTCGCATACTTACTCAGCCAATCAGAAGTCAAGAAGTCTAGTACCGCATTGCCTGTTTTATTTTCAAAACTAAACAGGCTTTTACTACACCTAAACTGCTCATAATTTACATATGCTTCACGTAAAGATTTTTCTTGTATGCATGAAAACTTCTTTTGATTAATATTTTCAATTTCCGCTAAAATCATATATACGAGATCAAGAGTCTTATCACTTTCGGTGTCAAAAATATCCCCGGAATGCTTCAATACTTCTGTAACCGCCGCTATGTCTCTTTCATATAAATGCAAAGAATCTGTAAAGTGACGCTGATACCCAACTTCAACTCCGATTTTTTGCGCTAAGTAACAATGTAAAACTTGAAACACAAAAAAGTTATATGGAACGCCCCAGTGGATATCATTAGACCTATTTGTAACAGTAAAGTCCAAAGCACCATTTCTAATTTTTATCATTATTGATGTATTACATGGTATGTCCTTGGATGTGTTATTAATTAGGTCATCTGGGGAGTACATGTTCAGAATACATCGACGTGAATCAGGTGTGGTTTTTAGTTCTTTTATCACAAACTCAAGCTGATCATAACCAAAGTGATTTCTTAACCTATAGCCGTAAGCCCCATTGAGGCTCACTCCATCATCAGAGAAACTGTCATATGTTTTCAGATAGTAGTTCAATGTGTCTAAACTATTGAGTCCTCCAACAACCCAAGCAGCTTCAGCAATAGCAAAGAAAGGATTTAAAGCTCTCTTATTAAGAGTTAGTAAATTGAGCCTGCCAGGAGTCAACTCAAAAGCGACAGGGCCAAGATCATAGACCATTCCTACGCGAGAAGGAGTAGGTGAATTTACAGCTAAGCAGTCTTTGAGTGCACTTATGTATAAACGGTTACAACTATCACCTTGATATAGCTTCACTCTAAGCCCCCAAATCTCTTTTGGTTTTTGGCGAGTTTATTCAAAAAACCTTTCTCTAGGTCAACATCAAATTGATTAGCGATTTTTATCAGATAAATGAAAGTATCGACCAGCTCTTCATCCAGATCTGACTTAGAGTCATTTAAGGATTTATCTCCTCGAACGATCTTTTTCGTTAAGTTGGAAAACTCTCCTAACTCACCAAGCATACAAACAATCAAATGTTCAAGTTCCTGAAGGTTTGTTCCATCGATATCTGTATAGAATGATTTACCCTTAATTGAGGTTTGTTTGTCGAATTGCTTTTGTCGTTTACATATTTCTTTCAAGGTAAGGCTCATTTGGCAAATTCCTCAGCTATAAGCTTTAAGTTGTTAGATATTAAGCTACTCAATTCTTTGAGCTGATCATCATGAGAGTGCTGTTTTCGACATTCTTCTAACTGATTAATTAAACCTATAGTTATTTTTAACAAAGAAATCAGCCGAGGTTTATTTGCTTGATCCCATTCACCTTCAACAAGTTCGAGAATATGTTGAATAGAAGTACTACTTAGCACTGTTTGGACTTCGGCCATTTGTTCAACATGTCGTATAAATTTAGGTCGATCATCCTTCATCATATTAAGAATCTGATACTGGCTCATCAAATCTAAGTTCGGTTTCTCCAAAGGATTAAAGTTTGGTACGTGATGAGCTCGACAAGCTAGAATTACTAGTCTCACCGTAGTGAACGACAGTGATGACCTGGCGATTTTTTCAATATTTAATCTAATTTCTTCTAAGTTAATCCTCAAGAACGTACTAACTTCTAGGGCTCTCAAGTACACATTGCAATATAACGTTTCATCTTCAAGGATACTTTGAAACAACATAAAAGAAGGAATGGGACTATCTCCAGAGCCCATTATGGTTTTTTGGTCAATCAATGAATACAGTGCTCTATTACTAGATGGCTTTTCTTTGAGCTCATTAATAATATTATCTACACCATCAACCTTAAACTGCCCATGGTTAAAGTATAAGTTTTCTGGGCATTTATCAGCGTTCCACTGTTGCGCTTTATCTTGAACATCAGACAGTGCATTCCTTACGAGGTCTTGGGCAGGAAGCTCATAAGACAACAACAAATTAATCTTATAACCGTTTGCTTCGATCGCAGCACAAGCATCACTTGCAACAGTTTCAAGCGATGCTGTTTGTTTATATTCTAGTTCCAAAATAGTTTACCTCGCCAACTTTATAATCTTTACTTCTCTTCTCGCTTTTTCAAATACAAAGCTATCTATTATGACTTCATCATTTGTAATCTTGTAGTGATTAAACGCATTCAAATAACCCGACTGTTCAAAGTTGCCACTTCGTGCTGAAATTACAGGGGTAGAACTCTTTCCTAGGTGGTAACGTTGCTCTGTATGCTGATGTCCATGAAGTGCTAAACAGAATCTGTTTTTCTCCATAAACTGAACTAAATCATATCCATTCCTAATTGCAGACGTATCACCGTCAAACTGACTAATAATATGATGATGAAAAACGAGAATTTTTTTCATATCACCATACTCTGATAGATCCACATCAAAGCAACGGTCATCCACCAATCCAAAAGTGTGATTTAAATGATAAGAACTATTCAATACCACGAAAAGCATGTCTTGGATGGCTATAACTTTATAAGTATCATCGCTGAAATCTAAATTGTGATCACGTCTAAGCCCATATACAAACCTGTCAAACGCTTGAAAATCGCCATCAACAATGTCGTGATTACCAGGGCAAATACACAAGTTTTCTTTATTTATTTTGCCAAGAGACATTAGATCACCTACAAAAGTAGAGGCTATTTCATAGCCACAAGCTTGCCCTTTTATCGTTATGTCGCCGCTAATAACGATAACTGGGTTATCTGTATTTTCTAAAATATACTTAGACAAAGCTTCAGAAAGCTCTCTTTCACTAAATGGAGCTTGTGCATCGCCAAAGTGTAAATCTGATAAGTGAATGATTTCCATAGCGCTAAGCTCCTGATTTTATGGAAATAGTATCACAATTAATTGGGCGATATGCACCGAGGTATTCCTTCATATTAGGTACAGCACTGTCTTCTAATGGCTTTAACAAAAGCTCAGTATAACCTTGTTCTATTTTCATATATTCCTCAAAAGAGATAACGCTGTTTTAAGCTGAGAGTAATAGCTTGCTAAAATGTGAAACGAAGTGGACCCAGCAAGCTGTTACGAGTCCGTCTTGAAAACCTTTGTTAGGCCTTATTGGATAGAGCATCCCAATAAGCTCTATTAAGAGGCCCGCCCCATTCAATTGGTAGAAGTTCAATCCAGCCGAGTGCGTGAAGTAACGTAACAATACCGATACCAAATGCATCGCCTTTTACCTCTTCAATTGCCAAACTAAACCAGTAATCCTCATCGTAAAAGAGAGCGCTTTTTATCCCGTCAGAGCCAAGGTTCACAGTTTGTGTAGCTACTCTATCTTCCCCTAATATCATGAGGTCAGGGTTACTAGGATCTACCATAACTTTATCAGGGAAAAAACCATTTGAACTCTTAGAAATAATAGCGCAAAAGGGCTGGTTCTTTCGCTTAGGAAAATTCCTTGGCCAATCTCTAGGTTTATTATTATAAATAGGTCCATTTGTTTCAAAGTCAGGGTTATTTTTCACAGCGCGCTGCAAGATAAGGTTTTTTACGGCTCTGACTTGAGACAATGCTTTATCAAATACAAGTTCATCATTTATAGAGTTTTTACATTCAATATAAGAATATACAGCTTCAATCGGAATTTGTTGTTTGATAGAGAAATTATTTCCATGCATCGGTCTAAGTACAGGAAAAGACATTTTATCAAAAATGATAAGATCGTCTCCGGCAAGCTCACCACTTTCGCTAATTACAAATCCTCTGCAGACACCAAACTTTTCAGGTAAAAAATCCGATAACAGGTGGCACATAGCTATTTCAAATTCATCTCCTAAGTCAAAATTATAGATAGCTTCAATATCATTTAATCTTGCAACGACTTTCTTTGATAGACGCTGAATGTATCCATTATAACTAGTCATATATACTCTGAGGCCTAAAGCTTATTAGACGAAACTTTCCCGTGTTTGCATTCCATCTATGATGCTGGCACACATTATGAAACTCAATTAGCATCAACCTGTTATGTGAATCGAAAGAGGATTTCGGGGTAGAAAAACGGAAAGTTTCCGTATAAGCGCCCAAAGTACGGATTAGATTAATTGGGTCTACTGCAATGTTCGCCAGACGGTAAGTTCATTGGGACTAACAAAGTTTGGGGCACTTTCGAGTTAGAAAGTGCCACGAGTCAAAATTCAGGTCTATGAAGCCTCTGGACACAAATTAGTTAGTGCAATAGCACTAAAGTTATCCGAATAGATAAGAAAAAGTATCTTGAAACCTTACAAGCTCGCTAACTGTACTGTTCCAAACGCTGAGCCTCAAGTTTCCAAGACCTAACATCTGTACGACAGCCGTTTACCTCAATGCCTAGGTTAGCCCAACCTTGCAACGTGGCTTGGAACTCTTCATGTGAGAAGTTTTTAAAGTGCGAAACTTGTTTATAAGCGTGGCGACCAATATAAACTTTAACGAACGATTCTTGCGGAACACTTAAACAAGGAATTGTACGCCCTTCACCCTCGATTAAAATTTGATTCCAATTTCCTGAATGGTTTGAAAACTCAGCGGGTCTTCGCTTACTTACAAAATTTCCGTTTGAGTCAGTGATGTCTTTTACAACCCTAACCTCCTCTTCGTAACCCCATTCTAAGGATTTATGCAAAAACGCACGAGACAACAAATTATACGAATGAGGCTCAAAATGGGATAAAGCTAAATTTTCAGCCAAAATGTCCATATTCACAGGATGGAACGGCTTTGTTGCTGAGTATATTACATCCCCAAAACTCACTGGAATTGAGGATGTATCAGGATCGGTTAAACCCGCTTTTTCACAGTCAATACCAATCACAACCCCCGTATGCGATTGACCATAATGCGCCCACATTAAAGAGTTTAACGGCTGTCTTGTTAACGACAAGACACCAAATTTAGCTGACAAACGTTCTTTAATTGCATTCACAACCAAATTGTCTGTCATACCATGATTATCCAATGCGCAAATTGATGTACCCTCAAAGGGATCATTTAGGTCTAAAACACGGCTGAAACCTAAGGTTGACGACTCAATCATGGAGATTGCAGCCTGAAAGCCTACATATTTGTATAAGATCATTTACTACCTCTGAACTTCAATACAGTTAACGCTTATTAGCCGACTCACAGCTGTTTTCTTCCCTCTATGATGCAATCATTTTTATACCAGTTCAATTAACAATCCAATAAGTAATTGATAATGCGGTATAATACGCTACTTCTCTGCTTAGACGGATACAATACAAATGAAGAATGTTGTGTGGCTAATTACTCTAATCGTTGCTGTTATCTTTGGCTCGTCATTAGCTGCGGTTACAAATTACGGAGACTTAGCAACATGGGTTGCAGCTGCTGGCACTGTTGGAACATTAGTCTTCTTAGCGACGCAGCATATGCAACAAATGAATCACAATCTAGAGCGTTTTGACTTTGAACGTCAGCAATGGCTAACTCAAGCAGAAAATAGTCACTTTGATAATTTTGATAAGCATCTTCAGGAGATAGTAGAAGCTGAAAATTTTGAGATTACTTTTCAGTTCAAAAGAAAGCTACATAAGTCGCTATTTACAGACTATATTTCAAAAGAATTTAAGCCCACTATTGAGCCGCATAACCTACAAACTGGGTTCCCATTATTCGAAGTTGAGCACCATATACATGACTATCAAAAAACAATTATTGAGCACTCTGAAGTAAGCCCTGATATTTTAAACATTGATTATGGTATTAGTTCCGCTTTCAAATCACTGCACGTTACATGCTTTAGGCTGTATGGGGTAGGTGATATATCAAACACTACCGACCCTAGTTTCAAACCCGTAACTCTCAACATACTGCAACCAGTATCCTCTTTGTTCTTAATCGGTCGTGTCTCGTCTCGATTACATGAGTATTGCAAGTTGGAAAAGGTTCCAATTCCAAATCGAACAACTTTCTTCAGCGAAAAGGGGTTCATTGACGCTTTGTTTGACTACGGCTACTCAGATGAAAAGCCGAGCTATATCCATCTAAATACTGGTCCTTTGGATGTACTAACAGTCCTTTATAAGACAAACCAAGTCATAAAGTCTATTGACGTTAAAAACTGCACTTTAAATGAACTGGCTGATAAATGTAGCTACTATCAATTTTTCAATGCTGGGAAATGCTACGTAGGCGACCCCAATAACCAATCGGATGTTAAGAAATATTTACAGCACATAAGTCATTTGTTCAATCAATTAGTCGTGTCTCAAGGACTATCATTAGACCATCTTGAAATCATAAATGGGCATCGTGATTACCTGTCTAATCATTTTTCTATACATGAGATAGATTAGCAGCATGTATGGGGGCAGGTCTTGATTGTTACCATACATTACTTTTTACATATCCAAGCTAGTGAACTTTCTGGAACAACAATTCGTACTGAAGCTCATTTTGGGGCATTTCTGAGGGGCGTTGTTGCCTAAATCAGTTGAACCTTTTCTAATTCCTGCGATCTGATCCTATGTGGTAGTTAAAACGGTGGTAACATGGGTAAGGCTAAAAAGAAAATAACTAACTGGGCTGAATACAATCAGGCTCTGCGCAAGCGTGGCTCTGTTACGTTTTGGATTGATGATTCAGCCGTGGATGCATGGCAATGCAAAACCCATCACGGTAAACGTGGTAGAGGCTTCCAGTATTCTGATACAGCGCTTGAAACAGCTTTGATGATTAAGGGTATCTTCTCCCTACCTCTGCGTGCTCTTCAAGGTTTCATCGACTCTATTTTTGAACTAATAGATGTCCCTTTGAGTTCTCCATATTACACTTGTATAAGCAAGCGTTCGAAGACGGTTCAGGTCAAATATCGTAATAAATCTAGAGGGGCTATTCGCCATATAGCCATTGACTCAACTGGTCTCAAAGTTTTTGGTGAGGGAGAGTGGAAGGTGAAAAAACACGGGGCAGAGAAACGCAGAACATAGCGCAAACTGCACTTAGCTGTTGATGTCGATACCCACGAAACCATTAGTGCAGAAGTCAGTCTTGTTAATGTTGGCGATAGCGAAGTACTACCGACATTACTTAATCCTTTACGCAGAAAGGTTCACGCAGTATCAGGCGATGGCGCATATGATACCAAACATTGCCATGAGACTCTGAAAAAGAAAGGTTGTACCCCGTTGATACCACCTCGAAAGAATGCTGCGCTTTGGGAAGAGAGTCACCCCAGAAATGAAGCGGTAAATGCGCTTAAGAATGGCAAAATAGCGGAGTGGAAAGTACAGTCTGGTTATCACGATCGCTCAATATCCGAGACTGCGATGTCCAGATACAAAGGGCTAACGAGCGGTAAATTGAGTTTGAGATGTTACAACGCTCAAGTGGGTGAAATCATGGAAAATGTCAAAGCTATAAACAAAGTTATAACTATAGGTATGCCTGTTAGAAGCTAACGGTTAGCGATAGACGGCGTAGCTTTGTCTCTAGATTGATTTGATCAACAACGCCGTTAACTTGAATAGTAGCCATAATTTTTAATTCAGAGTTGAGGGACTACCATTCTAACTCAAGCTCACCATGTTGGAGTCATGACCCAATTTCTTAACCTTTTTCTTTAACACCTTCAATGTCGGTAATTGGTCCTGTTTAGATACCCACTGCTGCCAACCAAAGAGTGATTGCTCATAGAAACGTACAAACATCCCCTCTTTTATGCCAACAATACGTTGACTGCTTTCAACCAATGCTAATTTAGTTTCAATATTCACTTATCTTCCCCCCCCCCCTAAAAAAGTGCCAGATGCAACTCTGGCACTTCAAAAACTAAAATTAAAAATTAAAACGTTAAACTCTAAACGCTCAACTTTAAGGATTTGAGACGCAAGATACGTAGCCCGTGAGGCTCGGCTGGTTGCTGAAGACGTAGCCATTGACGAGGTCCACGTCGTAATAGAGAGAACCATCAGGAGTCACCGACCAATAGTAGTAGGTGGTCGGCCAACCGCGCGCGATAAACATCGGGCCGAATGCGTCGTATAGCTCCGTTTTTAACTCGTCTCTTGTTGCTAAACGCCAGTTAGTTCGTCCGCCGAGACTATGGGTGTTGTAGGTAGTACACAGTGCATTTGCGTTATTCCAGTCGAATAGATAAAAAGCACCACCAACTGGGCCGGAATTTCCGTTTTCAGTATGAGTACCGTTTGTAGCACTACCGCCAATGCTGTCTAGATAGGCCGCTGATGGTGAATTGGTAAGCAACTTACCACTACCTCTATCGTAGATATCAATACATGTACCAGCCAAGTTACACACATTCACCTCCACCGTATTACTGGGGATGCCATCTTTGATGGCCGTGAGTGTCGTACCACCCGTTTCAACCGCAGACAGTAAACCGGTTGATGACACGGTTGCCGTCGCTGTATCGACAGGAGCCCACGTCACTGAGCTAGAGACGTCAGACGAGGTTGCATCACTGAATGTCGCTATGGCGATTAACTGGTCAGTCTGACCTTTCGCAATATTCACAGGCGAAGGGGTCACTTGAATGGCAGTAATGATCGCTGCCGACACATTCACCTCCACCGTATTACTGGGGATGCCATCTTTGATGGCCGTGAGTGTCGTAC
>NZ_JBFRVX010000029.1:0-13245 GCF_041475345.1 Vibrio sp. 10N.222.48.A3
GCCCCAAAAGACGACTCAGCACGATCACGTTCACCTTCGACTGAATGGCAATACTGGCGTAGGGTGTGGTCAAAAATTGAAAATACAGGGGCATTTTTGGAACACTTTCCAATTAGTCTTTGTTTTCACTAAGAGGCTAAATTATCGATGAAAAACGCCCCTATTGGAAGGGGTTGGGGTGTAGATTTGACCACACTGTTTTTACATTAACGCCAAGTTACTCTTATACAGGGGCACTTTCACCCCAAAAATACAGGCTAGAAATGAAAAAATTCTAGAACGCACCATCGCATCAAATCAATCAAATCAATCAATCAATCAAATATCCATTATATACTGGAGGCATTTCGTGAACAGTATCTAATTATGATTTTCATTATAAACCCTTAACAAATATAAATTAGGAATACGTAACTATCTACTTACTCTGGCAATCAGTAACAAAACAATAATGGAATTCGTCATGGAAAGACAAATAAAACTATTTTCACTGAAGAGAAAAGGAGCAGCAGTCCCTAAAGTAAACATAATTAGTATCAAATCAACTTTCTCATGAGGACGAAGCTTAAAGGTTGGCAAATTACTATAGTCATTGTAAGTCATTAACTATTCTGGTTGTCATGGCGTTGGGCGGTAAGGCGTTATCCAAGGAAAAACAAGACTTAGGTACGTAGAAAAGATTACCTGAATCAACGAGATGAAGGACAATTTCATGGATGGCAAAATCGACTGTCTCTTTAATCTGGTTCAGATCTTATCTCTCATCAACTTTGCAGACGCGCTCTGGGAGAGAAGAGTTGGGAGCTGCAATTATGCAAAATATAAGCTGACGAATGCCCAAGTGGAAGCTGGGAATGTATCGATAGGCCTTAGCCCGAGGAGTCAGGGATACTGATTACTTTAAATTGAAGATTAGACAAACCTCAATCCTAGAAACTCACTCTACCATTTACCCAGAAATCAAGCTCATCTAAGCGGAGAAGAGCCATTTAGGTATTGTAAACTCTGGTCGAAGATAACTCTCAGTCAAAGACGGCAAAGCAGAAAATTCATGGTAGTACTGCTTGTTTCTTTGGCGAGAAGAGCGTACCACTTTCGCAGTTGGCTTCCTCTTCTACGCCTTTCCATGAGTGTCGCAGTTATTATCTGAAATCAGGGATAAATGAAAACCAGCATTAATTTACTTTGATTAAGCTGTTCCCAATTTAATCAATATTGAAAGGACCCATAGCTAAGCCACCGAAGCCAGAAACAGCAGAAGCCCGGTAGAAACATTAGCTTATTCTCGCTTTGTAGCCTCATTTTAATCATGCATAAGTGTACCCGTCTTTTCGCTAAATAAGCTCTACTAAAGTTTTTATAATAAGTTTTTTTATCAAACCAGTAATATTATTCGCAGAGCCATTTAACAGAAGATCGCCGGACTAACGCTAAAAACCTACTGGATAACACTAGAACGTATTGTGCATTATCCTCGAAAAACTAGACTTTTGGTGACATAACTAGCGCTATCGTAAAAACTCATTTCACTAAAATAGTAATCAATCAACTATCAATGTAAGAATATATCCTCCCGTAAAAATATATTTCCCATAAAATTCCTTCCCTTTTTTAAAGGTTTCATTTAAATCTACATTTAAAGATATTTTAAGTGTTTTTTCATTTGTATTTATATAGGTAAGAGTTGCTGAATCAAAATCAAAATAGTAATTAACTTCAGGAAAGATGGCTTTAAATAGGCTCTCTTTGGCCGAGAAAGCTAAAGAGAATGCAGTTGACTTAACAAAACCACATTTATTTAATAGATTTATTTCGGGCGGGCTTATAATTGATTGTTTCAAGCTTTCCGAAACTTCAGCATTCAGCGATTCGATATCAATGCCTATTCGTTTATACAAACTGTCTCTACAAATAGCGCAAACTGCTACTTGGTCGGCATGGCTTATGGACCCTTTTACACTTTCAGGCCATACAGGTGCTCTTTGATTACCAATACCAACTATCGTATTCGTATGTTCGAGCTGCTTTAATATTGAAATGGCCAGTCCCCTACCAGCCAAAAATTCTGCCTTTCTATTATGTACTGAGCCTGATATTTTCTTGTATAAGTCCCTCCCTAACAGTTTTACTGCTAAGGTATCCGAATAATAGATAGGGTCAAAATGACATTTAAGACAAACAATAGGAATGCCATCGAATTCTAACGTTTCGACAGCAGTAATAAATGGAAATATGGGCGTGCATTTCATAGATTTGAACATTCCATCACTTTGATTTAGTTATAGCAAAAGTGAATATAAAACATCTTGCGTATCAATAACCCTTTTTTAAGATGAATTTTATTTTCTGATTGAATTAAGTATGTTTTACCAAACTGACAGACCCAAAAAACCAATTCGGGCTATTAAGTACACCTACCAAAACGGTATTAAAGAGCCTGTTCATGACCATCAGGTTATTCAGGTTTTACACATACTGGAAGGGGCAATTCGAGTCTATGCCAAAGATAATTGTTGGGTCATTCCTCCATCTCGGGGCCTGCTGATTCCAGCAGGGGTACCTCACAGCTTAGTCGCGGTAGGCCGAGTTGAAGTACGAACTCTTTTCATAGATCCCTTAGCACGTGCTGATCTTGGTAATGAGTTAGGTATATTTCAAGTTAACCCGCTGCTTAGAGAGCTGATTAATGCAGCTTCTGATTTCTCTGATAATCTTACAACAGGTTCACGCGAAGAACGTATCAACGAACTTATTCTTGATGAGTTGCGCTTAATTCACCTCACAGACTTTAATGTACCCATGCCTTCATCGAAAGAACTTAAATCTTTCTGTAAACGTGTGACCGCTCATTTAGAGCGCCCCTGGGAACTAGCCGATGTTGCGCTCTCACTGAATGTGTCGGCACGAACTATTTCCCGTAAATTCCACTTAGAGACTGGTTTGAGCTTTGGAGAATGGCTCAGACATTTTAGGATACTTAAAAGTATGGAGTTACTGGCTAGTGGCTATTCTGTTACGGATGCAGCAGTAGCAGTTGGTTACGATAGCCACAGTGCTTTCAGCACAATGTTTAAGAAGCGTACTAGCATTTCACCAAACTCATTCGTTGCCTTCCCAAGTCTGGTTCAAGAAAGTGACGTATCACTGAACACAGAACAATCATCAATTGGATAAGTGCAACAAGCGAGCCTTATCCCTTTCTCGATACTATGCGTTTCTAATACGTCGGTACATCCTCCTCGAGTATTCCCTTCCACCCTAACCACACATGCGCCGCATAAACCATTCCTACATACTGAGTTGATGTAAGCACCAGCATCTTCGGCCAACTCCAGTATTGATTTTTCGCCATTTGCTTTATCACAAAGCACTTCATTATCTAGATGAACTTTAATTTGGGTTTCCTGTGCCAAAGGAGTTTGACTCATAAGTGAAAAATGCTCTGTGGCAATGTCACTCGGCTCAACTTTCAGAGCTAGAAGGTTACTGGTCATATCAGCAACATAGATACCCCAAATACAAGGCACCCCAATGGCAGCTAAAAACCATAAAGTGCTCATGAACTGACCTCATTTAACCTTTCACTGCAAATGCTTTCGACATTAGCTAACGCAGCATTAGCAAAGTCCGATAAAAATACTTCCAGTTCCTGTTGAGCCCCTGTTTTTGGCTCTCCTGCCATTTCCCACACTACCTTGCAACACGAATCAGTAAGCTCTTCAACTCTCATGAGCTCCCAAAGGTTTCTGAGGTTCAGAGAAGTGGAAATTATATTGAAGTGCATTTTCATGTTGGAGTTATCTCTAAACGAGATTTGGTCAACAACATAATCACCCGAATCGAATGTCTTAACCCTAACCTGACCTAATCCTTCACCTATCATCTGGCATTTATTTAGCCCATCAGTGAATCGGTCAAATCTTGAAAAGTTTCCTACAACACTCCAGACAACACCGGCTGGAGCCTCAATCTTCTTTTCCATTCTTAAGGTTTTTGTTTGAGGAATGGCAGGATAGAAGTGTCGATGACATATAGTATTTTCCATGTTTTCTCCCTACCAGACGGGTATAGAACCCATCTGGTTTTTATTTTTGGCTTTTGTTATGCTGCTTTCGTGGATTCAGCGATTTCTTTAACGTTATTCAAACAGCTTCGGGCAAAGCCTTCGACAAACGATTCAAAATCAGTTTGGTTGGTTTCGTTATTGTAAGGTTCACCGGCAATATCCCAGATAGCTTCACAGTGGTCATTATCGATCTGATTAACACGCATTGATGACCATAGATTTCCAATATCCATATTTGTGTAAATCAAGCTCCAGTCCATTAGCATACTTTGTTCATCACGGTGATTGAGCTGCTCTATAACGACATGCCCATCTTCAAATAACTTTTTACGAACGGAACGTGCCCCTTCGCCAGTCATTTCAATTCGTTCTAATCCATCAACAAATTTATGGAAGCCTGAGAAATCTCCCACAATTGACCAAACCTCAGCAGCCGATGCTTTAATAGTAACGGGGGTACTAATGGTCTTTGTATTTGGAACATTAATTAGTGTTGAGCGTTTTTCTGAATAATTCATCTATATATCCTTAAGGTATTAAAACTGAAAAATATCTGAAAATTACAGGTTACTTGGGTTTATGAAGTTACTGATTTGATGTTTACAGTTTCTGCAATAAATCCGCTTGAAATGAGATACCCTAAATTGGCGTCAATCAACTTGTTGTCTTTTTCCGGATAATCCAATCCAGATTGATTTAAACGGTTTAAGGTTTTTTTATAATCTATATTTGAGATGTCACCAATATCCTCTGAATTTTCATCGAGATAAAATGACACTACTTGATATAAAGCATTTGATTCATCTAGTGTTAGCAGCATGCTTCTCCACTGATCATCCGATATAAATTTAATTGGTATCCCATGATGATTTAGCCGACCCACATATTGTTTCCAAGTTAGTGGTTTCGGGTTATGAAAGTGAAGAACAGGTGTATGTTTAACTTTATCTAATGAACCTTCCACAAGACCTTGGGCGATAAAGTCGACGGGGCACAGATCGAACTGTAAATCCCAATTTGGGGCGACCCCCATTTGTGCAGCCCCCTTTAATAGCAACAAAATTCGATTCTGGTCAGGGAAACAATGGCCAGTTTGAGAATGCCCAGTAATGTTCCCTGGTCGAACAAGTGTTATTGGGACGCCTCGTTCATAAGCTTGCCAAACCAATTGTTCAGAAACCCATTTGGTGAGGTTATATCCATTGTTTACGAAAGCCGGTAGCTGCCCTGCTGGCCCCTCTTCCACAATGTGTCCTTGTTCATTTAGATTACTTGCAGCACTTAATGTTGAGACATAGACCACTTGCTTCTGCTGACCAGTGCAAGCCATACGTAGTAGATCGATGGTCGAGCGAACATTAGCATTGTAAAGATAAGTGTAATCATAGATATGATTCACTTGCGCACCGTTGTGATAAATGACATCAACATTTCCGCATAGCATTTGGTAGTCGCTGTCAGTTAGACCTAGCTGCGGGGCAGCTAGATCACCACATACCACTTTGATTCGAGGGTTCTGATTAAAGTCATTGACCCCGAATTTTCTATAATTTTCAGCCAGTTTCTTGAGTGCATATTCTTGAGAGCTTGCTCGGATGTGGCAATAGATAATCGCATCAGTCTTTTGAACCAATTGCTCCAAAATATGAACACCTAAAAATCCTGTAGCCCCTGTTAATAAAACTGCACGGGGATTAAATGCGTTAAGATTCTCTTCAGTAAAGGGGGCGATTTTTTGATCCAGTACCAAATCTGCATATATTCGGTCTGAAATCTGCGCCCCTTTCGTGAGGTGGTCCGACGTTAAAAGTTTGCTTAGTGCTTCGATCGTTGGTTTTTCCATGAAGCGAGCTAATGTAAAGCTTCCTTCGTAGGTATTCCTTACCGTGAGGAGCATTTTTGATACAAGTAATGAATGACCTCCCATATCAAAAAACGATGAATTCAGAGATAAGTCCTCAGGGTCAACGTCGAGTGATTCAGCCCATATTTCTCTCAATTCCGTTTGTAATTTAGTCCAAACTTCATCTTTGGTGGTACCAACCGAACGCACTTTGAATTCTGCAAGTTTTTTACGGTCAACTTTACCGTTGACCGTGTAAGGAAATTCTTGGAGCTCTTTGATTAATACTGGCATCATATAATCTGGTAAGCATTCGCCCAACTCAACACGTAATTGGTCGGTAGAAACATTAGATTTCGGACCTTTAACAAAAGCTCTGATCTGTTTTTTATCGTCGGCTATAACTACACACCCAGTGTAAAGGTCTAATCGAAGAATCGTGTTTTCTATCTCACCAAGCTCAACTCGAAATCCTCGAATTTTAAGCTGATTGTCCCGACGACCAATAAAGTTAATTTCACCATTATTGTCCCAAAAGCAAATATCACCCGTGCGATACGTTTTGCCTGCTTTTGAGTTCGATTCAATCGGGGCAAATCGTTCATTAGTTTGAATAATATCTCGTACATACCCAGGCCCAACTCCTTTCCCTGCTATATACAGCTCACCTTGCTCCAGAGTCTGGCAAGGATCGCCTTTTTCATTAATCAGGTAAACCTGAGTATTATTGATTGGCTGTCCAATGACTTTGTTATTGCAGCCTTGATCTAGTCGTTTAAAGGTAGCCAGCACAGTACATTCAGTAGGCCCATATATATTGACCAAATTTGACTGTCCGGACCAATGATCGATCGCTGCACTGTCACAGACATCGCCACCGGTGATGATGTATTCCATAGATGGCCATGAACACTGCGGCATTGCCGATAACATTGCTGGTGGTATGAAACAGTGTGTGACTGACTCTTCTAAGATTAAATTGTTTAGTTGTTCGAAGTCATGTCGCTGCTCTGATGAAGGTACAATAAGTGTCCCCCCAGTTGTAAATGTAGGGAAGATATCTAATAGAGATGCGTCGAAGGAAACTGTTGTGAACTGAAGACAACGAGAATCATATGATAGATTCGTTTCTGTGATATACCAGTGACAGAAATGAGCCACATTCTGATGAGTGAGTTGCACGCCTTTTGGAACACCCGTTGAACCTGACGTATAGATCATCACAGCATTTTGACTTGTGTTTTCTTCGTATTTAAACGACGTCGCTGTTGTTCCGATATCAATATTTTGCTCTAGGGCATCTATTGAAGTAGCTCGCGTTTCTGTCTCAAAATTTAACGCTCCAATTAATAATTGAGGTTTAGAGCCTTTCAATATGTTCTTAATTCGGTCTTCTGGGTACTCGGGGTCGATGGGCACATAACAAGCATTTAGTTTTAACACTGCCAGAATCGTTGCATATAATTCGATGGACTTTGGTAATGCGATTGCTATGACTTGTTGTTCTGCACAACTACCTGAATACAGGAGATTTTGAATATTTGACGCATATCTTTCAACCTTACCTTCCAGCTCTTTGTAAGAGATCGAGGTATCACCAAATTTGACCGCTGCCTTTTGGGGGAACAACATAACCGTATTTTCATAAGCTTCGTATAAACCTTGATAATACTTTCCGTTCTCGATCGTCTCATTAGACTTGTGCCAAAATTTTAATTCATGAAGGTCAACCTCTGAATAGTGCACTAATTCATCACTAGGAATTGTGTTATCTTTGGTTAAACCTTGTGACAAGCGTGTGAGCGTCAAAGAAACACACTGTTCTACAACTGTACAAATTTCTTTGTGAATATCTGCCCCATTATGTGTGAATCCGTTCTTTATGACTGACTTAGTAATTAGCACCAACTGCCCGTCAAATGGTGCTAATGTAGAAACAATGTATTGTTCATTATCACTCTCATGAGCCACGCTAATATACACTGACGACCTTGAACCTAAATCGATGTCATCAGGATGGTAACGCTTAAGAGTGAAATCGACCTTCATTGAGTCTTCAGTTTCAGAAACAGTTTCGTCGGGTTTTGATGAAATAATATTATGACCAAGCTCGTAAATAAGATTGGCTAGTTCATGCGAGCAAGGACACTTGCTATCAAGTGCAATAGAATAAAGTTTCATTGTCTTTCCATGATCTATGAATATTGGGCAAGAAGATTTCGGGTCGGTGCGTGCTCAAAAATGCCTGACGCAATTAGGAATCGGCGGATATTTGCAACCATAGGGTGCTGTCCAGTAATAGGGTACCCACCAACAAGGTTTTCAAGTACTTTAGCTTTAACGACACCTGGAAGGGATAGTTGGTTGATCAACGCTGTATCAAATTCTTTCTGGATATCATTTGTAAGATATTCTTCAAGAAATTTTGGCAATGCAGACCCAATAGCCAATCGAGATGATTCATCAATCTCGGCCCAGTAAATCTTGACTAGCTCTGTCCAAAACTTTGAGTGGCGACCTTCGTCTGCAAGATGATCTGCCATAAGACCCTTAATTGAGCGCTTAACACTGTCGTCACTAGCAAAAGCAGCAACGTCAGAAGTTACAGTGTTCTCAGAGATGGCCACAGCAATCAGTTCAACGCCGGCTTTATGGTTAGCGTCATCTAATGAGGCGATTGCTTTCGGGATTGCTCGACTAAGCTCAATTTCATTAAATACCTGAAAGGGCTTTGAACCAGTTTGTTGTTCCATCTTATTCTGGAAATCCATTGCAACAAATGCGTGGTAGTCTTCATCAATAACAACTGACATTGCGTCATATCTAGCCTCGAATGAAAACTCAAAAGGAAAACGACCTTTAGCAATATCTAGTGCCGTTTTGTTAACAATTTCAGTCTCAAAAATTACAATATCATTGATATATTTGTATAGGCTTTGAAGCAAAATCGTATTTTGTACCTCTAAACCCAACTTCTCAATTACCGGATCAAAGCACAATGGCTGTCTTTCCTTTGGGTAAAATGAAAGTTCATCATCCTCAATAATGCGTCTTGGTCTTGTCCGGATTGTCGCTCGTTGTTCCCATGAATTTGCGTGTGATTGATAAGCCATTTTATGTTCCCTTTCAACTGCCTTGTTAGTTTATTTGTTTAGTAATAGTGAATTTCTAGAAGGACACACCCGTCGTAGCTTTTGAACGGTCCATGATGAGTACCTGCTGGTCTTATAAAGTATTCACCTGCTGTGTATTTATGCTTTAATTCTAAGGTGTCTTTATCGAGAAGAATTTGGTCACCCGAAACCAGATATACCTCTTCATGGTAATCATGAAGAAATACTTCCTTGGTCCCAGCATCAGGGTTAAAGCGAACAAAGCGAGTTCTTATCCCAGTTTTCTTTTCAGTATCTAGGGTGTCTTCGATAATGATCTGTTCGATGCCAGGGTCAAAACTAGTTGGGCTAGTCCAATTCTCTGAAGGGATATTTAAGATTTTTTCCATAATTTCCAAACTCAGTGTGTATTAAAAAGAAGGCCTTGCTTAGTCGAGCCGATTAAAGGATTCGTCCTGATCCAAAAATGAAGAAACCGCATTTAGAGTAGCCTGCAGAAGAGCTTTTAATGAGTCACTATTAATTGAGACGCCAAAGTAACTCAGCTGTAAATTGGATTGGATCTCAACGTAAGTGACGGCTCTACTTTCAGTACTAAGCCCCAGCGTATGCTCAGAATAATCTTTGATATTTATATCGATATCGAAGGCTTGTTTTATGCCATTAACCAAAGCACTCATGATTCCAGAACCAAGCCCTTCAACATCAACTCTGCGCCCCTTGTGATTTAAAGTTGAACTGATGCATAGCTCACCCGATTCAGACTTGCTTTCATAATCTATCAGTTGAAGATCTGGTTTATCTAAAACGCCATATGACTCTCGGAATAGCCGCCAAATTTCATTCAGGTTCATTTCGCAACCTGAGTGGTTAGTAAATGATTTAACCTTTTCGCTGAAGTCGATTTGTAGTAACCTAGGAAGCCTCAATCCGTGGTTCTGCTCTATGAGCCAAGCTGCACCACTTTTACCTGATTGGTTATTTACCCGAATTACCTCTTCATAAGCACAACCAATATCAATGGGATCAATTGGTAGATATGGGACATCCCAAGTGACTTGCCCCGTTTCAAACCGCTTTGCAAACCCTTTTTTAATGGCATCCTGATGTGAACCTGAAAATGCCGTAAAGACCAACTCACCCGCATATGGGTGCCTAGGATGTACCGGAATTCGATTACAATATTCAGCTACTTCCACGGTTTTCTTGATATTTTCAAACTTAATGTTTGGGTTAACACCTTGGCTATATAGGTTCATGGCCAGTGTTACTAAATCAACATTCCCTGTTCTTTCACCATTGCCGAACAAACAGCCTTCAATTCTCTGAGCGCCACCAAGAACACCAAGTTCAGCAGTAGCAACGCCAGTACCGCGGTCATTGTGTGGGTGGATACTGATAGTTACATTATTGAGATCGCTAAAATTTCTAATGAATAGTTCGATCTGGTCGGCAAACACGTTCGGAGTGTTGACTTCAACCGTAGTCGGTAGGTTTAGTATTAATTGTCTGGATTCATTAGGGCACCATAAGTCTTTTACTGCTTCACAGATCTCTAAGGCAAATTCAAGCTCTGTAAAGCAAAAGGTTTCCGGAGAGTATTCCAAACACCATGTAGTTTCCGGTTGTTCCTCACATAACTGCTTAATCAATTCAACAGCGTCTAAAGCAAGATGAATGGTTTTTTCTTTTGAATTTCGAAAAACCACATCCCTAAATACGGGAGCGGTGGCATTGTAGACATGAACAATTGCCTGTTTTGCTCCTCTCAAAGAATCCATCGTCATTCGAATCAGATCCGGACGTGCCTGAGTAATTACTTGAACCCAAACATCATCAGGTATGTGGTCCTTTTCTATTAGCTTACGGACGAATTGAAACTCAGCATCTGACGCAGAAGGAAACGCGACTTCGATTTCTTTGAAACCACATTGCACAAGATGGTCGAAATACATAAGTTTTCTATCGTGATCCATAGGGTTAGCTAGGGCCTGATTTCCATCCCGTAGGTCGGTTGAGCACCAACGAGGTGCTGATTCAAGTCGCTTGCTAGGCCATACTCGTTCCGGATTAGATACAATAGATGCTGGTGTATATTTTTGAGATGGTTCAGAAATCATGTTTGCTACCTCGCGTTAGTTCATTTCATTTTAAAGTTGAGAACTGAATTTTCTTTCGCTAATGTAAAGAATGAAAGCTGAGCAACCAATACAGTAAAAAATATTAATGCCTCTGAATTAAAAGTCGAGAATGAATAGTTAACCCAAACGGATGACACAGCAGTCGCTAAACAATATAATCCAATAGCTAACCATCCTAATCTTTGCGTTATCCTAATCTTTGCGTTAATAGAGGGTTATGCTTTAGATGGTAACCATTAAAATATTTTTCTTGGCCATTATCGAAATTCCTTTTATACCCACTTATCGCATTGATTTAACCTTAATTGTTGGAGCTAGCCATGCTCCCTGTCAGTAAAAATATTCTCAGACAGGAGGTAATACCTTAAATTATTAATAGATAAATTATTTAAAATAACTATACCCAAGCAAGAGTTAGCTACCTTTCTTAGTTTATATAGAACAGTCAAGCATAGGATCCAGATGAACCTTCGACGGTAAAATTCAAACTCAAGCCAACTAACATGTATAATGACGATATTTTCAACCCAAGGCTCACGTATGGGTTGGCTGGTCTAATATCCCAGAATCAGCCGCTAACAAATTGCTTAATGAGACAGTTAACGTTCGGCGATTTTGGGTTTCAGTAGTTTTAACTAATAAACGGCTTTGTTGCGTAATTAAATTTAAAGATAGAACAACCCCGTTTCGCGTATTTCTTAATCAATACGACAAGTTTCAGGCATACCTAAGCCAGTAAGCTTGTTCAACGCTTTTATCATCGCGTAAGTTTCACCCACCTGGGCATTGTAATTTCTTAAGCTCAATCGTCCTCCTAGCAACTGTTTAACTCGATACATCGCTGTTTCTGACAATGAACGTTTGTAGTATCCATACCGCTCTTTCCAATACTTATTTGAGCCGTATAATTTCTGGCAACCCACGGCGAGATTTCGAGGATGACCACGCTCCCAGAAGGCTGCCCCTTCTCTTGGGGGAATAAGCGCAACGGCTCGCTTCATCTTAATAGCAGCGCGACACGCTCTCGTGTCGTAAGCGCCATCACCAGACACCTCAAGGATGCTTCGACGTGTTTGTTTCAGTAGGTTCGGGAGTACTTCACCATCTGTAACCGTTGATAAACTTAGCTCGGCGGCAATGATCTCATGAGTGCTTGTATCAACTGCAATATGCAGCTTTCGCCAGACTCTCCGCTTGCCATCCGTCCCGTGTTTTTTGACTTTCCATTCACCTTCGCCATAAACCTTAAGGCCAGTTGCATCAATGGCTAGGTGTTGTATCGCTCCTCTCGCTTTAGTCTTAAATGAGACCTCAACTTGCTTGGCTCTACGACTGATGCAGGTGTAATGCGGACAACTTAACGGCACATGGGCTAACCTAAATATCGAGTCGATAAATCCTTGCAGCGCTCTCAGTGGCATAGAAAAAACTCGTTTCACCATGAGTGCTGTCGTAATAGCTAAATCACTGAACCGACGTGGCCTCCCGCGCTTATTCTGTTTGCTTTGCGCCCACCCACTTATTGCTTCTTCATCGATCCAGAAGGTCAGAGAACCACGGTTAATGAGCTATTGGTTGTATTGCTTCCAGTTGGTTGTTTTGTAACAAGGTTTAGGCATAAGGCTACGAGAGAGAGTGGTGGTAGCTGATCAGATCGTAGGTTCTTGATTTAGTTCCATTGAATTACGCAACAAAGCCCCGTTGCAATGGATTTTAAAAGCTGTGGATCGACATTATAAAATCTCCCTGCCTCATCAAAGCAAAAAGCCCAACCGAAACACGGCGATAGCAAAGAAAGGTAAAGTAATGGTTTCATCATAAAAAGCCACCTATCAGCCACAAACCCACAAAGTGACACCATGAAAAAGCAATAGAATCAAACATCGAGCAAATAGGCGTACTGTGGTACTGAGAGCGGTATTGGCGACCGCTTGCGGTCGAGCCTTTGGCTCAAATTCTTTTAGCGCGAGCGTTGAAGCGTTCGGACAAAAAAAATGCCTCTAGGATAAGAGGCATTTAAGAAAACATATTTGAATATTAAATGACTGCCAACCCAAAACGCGGCACCGGCTACCGTCGCAA
>NZ_JBFRVX010000030.1:0-11964 GCF_041475345.1 Vibrio sp. 10N.222.48.A3
GTAGGGAATGACGACTATCTTTGTTTTACTAAGTAATTGGCTCTTCTAACAAGGCAACAAACTTACGAGACTTCTGAGCATAGCTTGCCTATGTGATGAAGCGAGTATAGTGCAGTTAACACAGTTAGAAGGCCAAGTACGACGTAAAAACTAGCCTAGGCGTTTTACGCTCATAACATCTTTGATCTGTTCTACTCGGCTTGTCACTCGACTCAGAATTTCAATGTTGGTCACTTCCAGATCGAAATCCATCACCGACAGCTGACGTTTATAGTCAATACGGCTCTTCATTGTCGTCACACTGACTTTTTCGTTCAAGAACAGGGATGTAATGTCTTTCAACAAGCCGGTACGTTCTAGCGCCTCTACACGCAGTGTTAAGATATACGAGCCTACAAAACCATCTCCCCACACCGTATCGATGATACGTTCAGGGGCATGTAGGTTAAGTTCACTTAACTGCTCACAATCGCTGCGGTGTACTGAGATACCACGCCCTTGAGTAATGTAACCTTTGATCACATCACCTGGGATTGGCTGACAACAACGAGCCAAGTGGGTCATTAGGTTATCAACACCTTCAACAACGACAGCATCCTTTTTCGGACGGCTCTGATGTGCTGGCTTATTGTCAGACTCAAGCAACTTCTCGAGTGCTTTCTTATCTTCTTCTTCAGCCGTCGGCTTATTGACCAGAGCATTGATGTGATTAACCACTTGGTTAATACGCAAATCACCGCTACCAATACCTGCATACAATTCATCAGGTGTATTGACGTTGAATCGTTTCAGCGCATATTGCTCAGCATCTTTCAGTGTTGCGCCGACTCTGCCTAGCTCGACTTCTAGGATGTCTCGTCCAGCTTCGAGATTTTTCTCACGACTCTGAGCGCGGAACCAAGCGTTAATTTTTGCTCTAGCTCGACTTGAATGAACAAAACCTGTGGTCGGATTTAACCAATCACGTGATGGATTCGGTTCTTTTTGAGTAATGATCTCAACTTGATCGCCCATCGCCAACTTATGAGTAAACGGAACGATTCGACCTGCGACTTTGGCACCGATACAACGGTGTCCAACCATCGAGTGAATGTGGTAAGCAAAATCCAACGGCGTTGCACCCATTGGTAAATCGACCACATCACCGCGTGGTGTAAAGGCATAGACTCGGTCATCAAAGACTTGGCTACGTACTTCATCCAGCATTTCGCCAGAATCCGACATCTCTTCTTGCCAGTCGATAAGCTTACGCAACCACGTGATTTTCTCATCGTAGCCACTGCGTACACCGCTAGAAGCACCTTCTTTGTACTTCCAGTGCGCAGCCACACCTAACTCAGAGTCTTCGTGCATTTGCTTGGTACGGATCTGAATTTCGATGGTCTTGCCTTCAGGGCCAAGAACTACGGTATGAATCGATTGGTAACCATTGGGCTTAGGATTCGCCACATAGTCATCAAATTCACTAGGAAGATGTTTATATTTGGTGTGAACCACACCTAGACCGGCATAACAGTCTTGCAGTTGGTCGGCAATAATACGTACCGCACGCACGTCAAAAAGCTCATCAAACTCTAAGCCCTTTTTCTGCATTTTACGCCAGATGCTGTAGATGTGTTTGGGACGACCGCTGACTTCAGCATTGATGCTTGAACGGTTCATTTCTGATGTTAGGTCATCAACAAAGTCAGTGATGTATTGTTCGCGCACGATACGACGCTCTGACAGCTGTTTGGCAATCTGCTTGTAGGTATCTGGTTGTTGATAGCGGAAAGCGTAATCTTCAATTTCCCACTTTAGCTGACCAATGCCCAAACGGTTTGCAAGAGGCGCATAGATGTTAGCACACTCTTTTGCTGCCGCACGGCGAACAGCATCAGGGGCCTTTTTCACCTCGATGAGGTTGCAAATTCGTTCTGCTAGCTTGATGACGACGCAGCGGAAATCATCGACCATGGCCAGTAACATTCGACGAACGTTATCTACTTGTCCCGAGGCAGCACTGCCTTCAAGGGTAACGTTGAGCTGGCCCAAAGCTGCCATTTCTTCAACGCCATCAATTAACTTTACGGTTTCTTTACCGTAGCTTTCTTCAAACGCTTCACGTCCAAAAACGCCGCTTGAAACAACGGGGAAAAGTTGCGCTGCAATTAAAGTGGCACGGTCCATCGACAACGTAACCAAGATTTCGATCATCTCACGTCCACGCCAAAGCAGGAGCGACGCTTGCTCGTGATCTTTTAATAGCTCTTCACAGTGACGATAAACTTTGGTCAGTTTATTCGAGGTTTTTACGTCTTGATTCAGTGACGCAATCCAACTTTCTAGCTCAAACTGTTCGCTTGGGTTTAAATGTGCGCTTCGTACCGCAACCATCATGCCTTCCTAGTTATTATGTTTTATACCCAATTCAATATGACTAACTGATTCCAAGTTAGTTCGACTCATATTGATATCAGCGCAGGCTTCCCTGCACCTTTGTGATTCATTTTTAAGCCTTATTTAAGGGCTTCTAAGCCTTGATAAAGAGAGCCATCGATTCTAGATGACTGGTATGGGGAAACATATCCAACATACCAAGTTTGGCTAATTGATAGCCTTGTTTTTCTAAACTCTCAGAATCTCTCGCTAGAGTAGCAGGATTACACGAAACATAAACCACACGCTTCGCTCCTAACGCTGAAATTTGATCAACGATCCCACTCGCTCCAGCACGTGCAGGGTCAAGTAATACTTTATCGAATTTCTCTTTTGCCCAAAGCTGTGAAGATAAATCTTCTTCGAGGTTCGCTTGGTAAAACTCCGTATTGCTTAACTGGTTTAACGCCGCATTAGCCGTTGCCTGTTGAACCATTTCATCAACGCCTTCCACACCAACGACAAACGCCGATTGTTGTGCGATAGGCAGACTGAAGTTGCCTAAACCACAAAACAGGTCAAGCACACGCTCATCCGCTTGAGGCTCTAACCACTCAATCGCTTGAGCAACCATCTGTTGGTTCACTTTCTGGTTAACTTGTATAAAGTGGTTTGGCTCAAAAGGTAAGGTTACACCGGTTTCACTATAGCTTGGCGAATCACCCACCAAACGAACCAACTTATCGGTTTCTGGCATCGAGTACAGCGTTGCACCTTCTTCTTTCGCGAGCGTCATCAACGCTTGCTCATCTTTTTCAACCAAAGGTTTAAGGTGACGCAGCACCATAACAGGGCCAGTATCACCCAACACCAATTCAACATGTCCTAAAGACGTAAGGCTACTGAAAGTGTTCAGTAAACTTTTCAGTTTTGGCAGCAATACATTAAGGCGAGGGTCAAGCACCGCGCAGTCGGTGATGTTTTCAATCTGTTTACTTTGTTTCTTACGGAAACCAAACTGAAGCTGCTGTGTCTTCTTATCAACAAATAGACTGATACGCGCGCGACGACGATAACCGGTGTCATCACCGACAATCGGCTGGGCGACTTCGGTGTTAGCCGTTTGGTATTTGCTCATCAGGTGCGTCAAAGATTGTGATTTATGCTCAACCTGAGATGAGTAACCGAGATGTTGAAGATGACAGCCACCACACTGATTAAAGTGCTTACAGAATGGCTTTAAACGCAGCTCACTCGGTTGAAGTAATTTGATGAGTTTTGCTCGAGAAAACTTACTTTTGCTCTCAGTAAGTTGAATAACCACCTTCTCACCGGGCAATGCGCCATCAATGAAAACGGGTTTGTTCTTCTGATAAGCGATGCCAGCGCCATTGTGATCCATTCGTTCAACCAAAACCGATTGATGCTTGGTCTCGAGTTGAGTTTTCTTTTTTGGTTGGAAAAAACGTGCCATTGCTTGTGCCTAATGTATCTTTTAATAAGTAATTGGTATCCAGGACTCACTATTCTGTCTTGGAATCATTGTCGAACGTCACGGCTTTGATTAAGCTTACCGTTCACTTAACCGCCATTGTGTGCGTTATTTTCCCATATCCAGACCTCGATGTAATTAAAGAACATGACCAGATATGGCTTAAGAGCCCGTGTAATTACCTTAACTCTAGCTCCAACCCTGATTATTGGGCTGCTATTGAGTGCATTTTTCTCATTTAACCGCTATCAAGACCTTGAGGGTCAAGTGGTTAACACTGGTACTAGCATCATTGAACCACTAGCGATTGCGAGTGAGTCTGGCATGAAGCTCGAAAGTCGAGAGTCTGTTCGTCAGCTGATTAGCTATGCTCATCGAAAAAATTCTAAGCTGGTGCGCAGTATTGCGGTGTTTGATGAACGTCATGAGTTGTTTGTAACGTCAAACTTCCATCCTGATTTTGAAAGCCTGACCTATCCGAAAGATAAACCGATTCCGCATTTAAGCTCATCGAACCTGCTCGATAACACGCTGATTCTTAGGACACCTATCATCGCTGAGGGACAATACATCAACTCAGCTAATGGCCAGTCTCAAGCGAACCAAGCGATCGGTTATATTGCGATAGAGTTAGACTTGTCGTCACTTCGATTGCAGCAATATCAAGAAGTGTTCTCTGCCTTCTTGGTGCTGATCCTCGGTCTTGGACTTTCTGGGGTATTTGCCTTCCGCTTGATGCACGATGTAACCCAACCGATCACACACATGAAAAACATGGTCGACCGAATTCGTCGTGGCCACCTCGATGTGCGTATCGAAGGCAAAATGCATGGTGAGCTTGATTCACTGAAAAACGGTATCAACGCGATGGCGGTCTCGCTATCAGAATATCACGTCGAGATGCAGCACAGCATCGACCAAGCAACATCTGATCTGCGTGAAACCCTAGAGCAATTAGAGATTCAAAACGTTGAGTTAGACATTGCGAAAAAACGAGCTCAAGAAGCCGCTCGTGTTAAATCCGAGTTCTTGGCGAATATGTCTCATGAACTTAGAACACCACTCAATGGTGTAATTGGCTTTACTCGTCAGATGCTCAAGACACACCTATCGAACAGCCAAACCGATTACCTGCAGACCATTGAGCGTTCGGCCAACAACCTACTCAGCATCATCAACGATATCTTGGACTTCTCGAAACTTGAAGCCGGCAAACTCGCTCTAGAAAATATTCCATTTGAGTTCCAAGCGAGCCTAGAAGAGGTGGTTAACCTTCAAGCCACTAATGCTCATGAAAAAGGTCTTGAGCTTACGCTTAAGATCGACCCAAAAGTACCACCAGGCGTTGTTGGTGATCCACTGCGTATCCAACAGATCCTGACTAACCTCGTGGGTAACTCGATCAAGTTTACCGAGCGTGGCAACATTGACATCAGCGTTGAACTTCGTTCACAAAGCGAAGACAGCATTGAGCTGCAGTTTATGGTTCGAGATACGGGCATTGGTATCTCAGAGCGCCAACAAGCACAACTTTTCCAAGCCTTCAGCCAAGCCGATGCGAGCATCTCTCGTCGTTATGGTGGTACAGGCTTAGGTCTGGTAATCACCCAAAAACTGGTCAGCCAAATGGGCGGAGAGATCAGCCTAACCAGTCGTCTTCACCAAGGCTCCACCTTCTGGTTCACCCTGAGACTATCGACTACCGATATGCCGATGACAGAACTAATAGAGACTCAGTGCCTGCAAGACAAGCAACTGCTGCTTATCGAACCAAACATGCAAGCGGCATCAATTACTCAGCAGATCCTAACCCAAGAAGGCTTAGTGGTAACGTACCGTTCGGTTATGCCTGACGAATCTACCTCGTATGACTACGTTCTACTTAACTTAGCCGCGAACCAAGAGTATCAATTTGATACCGTAAGTGGTTGGGCGATTGGCGCGAAGAAGATCGCTCAGAACGTGATTATTGGTACACCAAGTACCGAGCTAGCGTTGGGTGAGCAATTGATGAAAGAGGTCGATGTTCAGTGCATTACTAAGCCTCTCTCTCGCAAGAAGTTGCTGCAAACTTTGGTATCAAATCAAGCGCCAACCTTAATTGCACCCGCTATTGAAACACATTCAGAAGAGAAACTACCGCTTACGGTATTGGCGGTCGACGACAACCCTGCCAACCTTAAACTGATTACTGCGCTGCTAAAAGAGCGCGTAGAGACAGTGATCAGTTGTACTAGTGGTCAGAAAGCTCTCGACAAAGCGACAGAGACTCCATTTGATGTCATTTTCATGGATATTCAAATGCCGCAGATGGACGGCGTGACCGCTTGCCAAAAAATTAAGGCGTTGGCGAACAATGCAAACACGCCTGTGATTGCTGTTACTGCGCATGCAATGATGGGAGAGCGTGACCGACTACTTGAAGCAGGTATGGATGACTACCTAACCAAGCCTATCGAAGAGCATGTGTTACAACAGGTTCTTATTCATTGGAGCCCTACCTCTGAGATTGAGCACATTGATAAAATAGACCCAGATCACCCGGCGGTCTCTGCTGAAATCGACCACAGCTCTGTTTCAGAAGTTGAAGCCAGCGAGCACAAGAACATCATCATTGATTGGCAAGCTGCTTTGAAACAAGCCGCCAATAAAGAAGACCTCGCACGCGATATGCTGCAAATGCTCGTAGATTTTATTCCTGAAGTTTATGAGGCTGCAGACAAGGCGATAGAAGACAGTGACTACCCCGTTGAAGCGCTGACACACATCATCCACAAGATGCATGGCAGCAGCTCATACAGTGGGGTACCAAGGCTTAAGTCGGTATGTGCAACGATAGAGAAAGAACTTCGTTCAGGCACTTCTGTTGAAGACATTGAACCGGAGCTTTTTGAACTTCAGGATGAATTAGATAAGGTTCAAGCAACCGCGATTCATTATTTGAAACCAGCCAAGACCTAGCGAATATTTCTTACTCACAAATATTCATTAAACGGTTTACCAGCCAATAAAAAAGCAGAGCTCATGAGCTCTGCTTTTTTCTGTCTAGAACCTAGAGCACCAGATATAATACCAATCACAGTAAGTAAGTGATCAAAAATAGCGTAGGAAAAAAGCTTGAGAACAAGGCAGGATTTTTCGATAAGTAGTTATTCTACAATCAAAAATTCTAACGAAGTTATCGAGTTTTTTAACAAGCTAGGGTGAACAGTTATTTACTACGATTGGTATAAAGTAGCGGTAATCTATTTACGACTCGAGTAGTACCGTCGCCACCGCATAATGGCGCTCATCAGAGATAGTCAGGTGAATTGACTTTGTACCACTCGCATCTGCGATTTCACGCGCTTTTTTATGCAGGCTTAGAACTGGCTTGCCATGCTCATCGTTTGAAATCTCGAAGTCGTGGAAGGTCACACCAAGAGCGATGCCTGTGCCTAATGCCTTAGACGCCGCCTCTTTTGCAGCAAAACGCTTTGCAAGATAACGCCCTTTTTGCTTAAGTTGCTGGAATACTTCAAATTCAGAATCGGTCAAAATACGCTGAGCGAAAGCCTCACCACTTCGTGATAATGCCTTTTCAACACGTTCAATTTCTGCGATATCTGTACCTAATCCAACAACAGCCATGTTTACCCTACTACCAACTTCTATCTATTAACTTTTCGATTCTACTGATTAACCGCTTAACGCTTACAACTAAACGAATGCCGAGTTAAAGAACTAAGCGTTGTTGCGCGCTGTTTCCATCACGGCTTTCATATCTGCAACGGCTTTATTCAAACCATCAAAGACTGCGCGGCCCATGATCGAGTGACCGATGTTCAACTCGTAAATCTCAGGAAGTGCCGCAATCGGCGCTACGTTATGGTAAGTCAGACCATGACCCGCATTCACTGTAATACCAAGGTCGTCTGCGTAGCTTGCACCTGCAGCAATCTTTTTAAGCTCGTCTTGTTGGTCTTCTTCAGTTTTAGCATCAGCATAGTGGCCAGTGTGCAGTTCAATGAACGGTGCGCCACACGCTTTCGCAGCATCGATTTGCTCACGATCGGCATCGATAAACAGAGATACTTTGATACCCGCAGCCGACAATTTTTCGGTCGCCGCTTTGATCTTTTCAAGTTGACCAACCACGTCCAAGCCGCCTTCCGTCGTCAGCTCTTCACGCTTTTCTGGAACCAGACAAACGAACTCAGGATTAGTATCAAGTGCAATTTGAACCATCTCGTCCGTTACGGCCATCTCTAAGTTCATGCGAGTCTGGATTGTCTCAGCAAGAATACGTACATCGCGATCAACAATATGACGGCGATCTTCACGCAAGTGAATCGTAATGCCGTCAGCACCCGCACGTTCAGCAATTTCAGCTGCGTGTACTGGGTCTGGATATTTAGTACCACGTGCATTACGTAGAGTTGCAATATGGTCGATATTAACGCCTAAAAGGATTGAGCTCATTTTCCAATACTCCGTGCTCTAGAGAGGGCTATTGTTGGCATAAATAGCTCTCTACTTTTTAATGGTTTGCCGCCAAGATACGGCTTTAAGGCTATGCGTGTAAAGCGTTTTGCCGCTTTTAACTGCTCTTTAGTGATAAACCTACGCTCACTGATTGCGATAAGTTCATCGCCCATAAAAGTCAGGTTATCTCGACGCACCGAAGCGATGAAGCCTTTCTGCTCTCGATAGCGATAAGTCATGCTCGGATCAATCGCTTCGCCAGTGCCCGCGCAGTGTAAAAAGTCGACGCCATACCCCATAGCGGAAAGTAGAGCCAATTCAAAACGACGCAGTGCTGGCTCAGGGTTCTCATTATGAGCGAGTTCTGTTAAGGCATGAAGATAGTCATGAAAAAATGCGGGCATGGCCACTTCGGCCATCAACACTCGCCCAACTAATTCATTAACGTACATTGCTGAATACAGATTAATGCCGGCAAGAGGAAGCCCCAAGCTGATCGGTTCAGCTTGGCGCAACGTTTTCATTGAACCATTGCCAGACCACTTAAGCAGTAGCGGCGTAAAAGGTTGCAATGCACCTTTCAAATTAGAACGCTTACTCCGCGCACCTTTAGACATCAACGTCACCCGACCGTACTCTTCGCTGAAGACGTCCAGAATCAGGCTCGACTCACTGTATGGTCGACGGTGCAACACAAAGCATCGCTGTAACCCTTCGCTCAATCACTTACCCTTCTTACAGATACAAAAAGAGAGAGTTCGCACTCTCTCTTGTATTTATATTCAATTCAACTTTCTTAATATCAGAAAGTGACGTTCAATATATTATAGATCGTCGATGTAGCCTAACGAGCGAAGTGCACGCTCATCGTCAGCCCAACCAGACTTAACTTTAACCCAAGTCTCTAGGTAAACCTTACGACCGAACAGTTCTTCCATGTCGATACGAGCTTCACGACCAATCGTTTTGATCTTCTCGCCCGCTTTACCAATCACCATCTTCTTCTGACCAGTACGTTCAACAAGAATCAAAGCATTGATGTGGAAACCATCGTTATCTGGGTTGTAATCAAAACGCTCGATTTCAACCGTTACTGAGTAAGGTAGCTCTTCGCCTGTGAATCGCATCAGTTTTTCACGGATGATTTCAGAGGCCATAAAGCGCTGTGAGCGATCCGTTACGTACTCTTCTGGGAAGTGGTGCGTCGCTTTTGGTAAAGAGTTACGAACGTGCTTACGCAGTACATCGATATTCTTACCTTGCTTCGCCGAGATTGGCACAACATCAAGGAAGTCCATCTTCTTAGACACTTCCATCATGTGTTGCATCACGTCTGTACGGTCTTGAACGTTGTCTACTTTGTTAATGCAAAGGACAACTGGGAAATCTGTTTTTCTCAGCTTGTTCAGTACCATCTCATCGTCGTCAGTCCAGTGAGTACCGTCAACAAGGAAAAATACTAGGTTCACATCGCTCAGTGAGCTATTCGCCGCACGGTTCATCAAACGGTTGATTGCACGCTTTTCTTCGATGTGAAGTCCAGGAGTATCAACGTAGATCGCTTGGTAATCACCTTCAGTTTCTACACCCATAATACGGTGGCGTGTTGTCTGAGGTTTACGTGATGTAATCGAGATTTTCTGACCCAAAATATGGTTCAGAAGCGTCGATTTACCTACGTTTGGTCGACCCACAATAGCGATAAAGCCACAGTGTTGGTTTTCCGGTAGGCCCGTTTTTTTGCTATCAGATGAAAAGAATGCATCGATATCGAAATCTTGATTGTTATCAGACATTGCTTAGTTGCTCTAATGCTGTTTCAGCAGCCGCTTGTTCTGCCTTGCGGCGGCTAGTGCCTTTACCGATAACAGGTTTATCCACACCTGCCACTTCACACTCAACCGTAAACTCTTGGTTGTGTGCTTCACCTTTAATATTAGTCACTGTGTAGACAGGTAGGGGATTTCTTCGACCTTGTAAAAACTCTTGTAAGCGAGTTTTTGGATCTTTTTGAGATACACCAGGCTGAATAGACTCTAGGCGAGATTGGTACCAGCTTAAAATAATACGGCGAACAACCTCGGTATCACTATCTAAATAGACAGCGCCGATGATCGCTTCAACCGCATCCGCTAGAATAGAATCACGACGGAAACCGCCACTCTTCAACTCACCTGGACCTAATTTTAAGTAATCTCCTAGTTCGAATTCACGACCTAGTTCTGCCAATGTATGACCACGTACTAATGTTGCGCGCATGCGGCTCATATCACCTTCGTTTACCTTAGGGAAACGGTGGTAAAGATCATCAGCGATAACAAAACTTAAAATTGAATCGCCCAGAAACTCAAGACGTTCGTTGTGTTTACCTGCGGCACTGCGGTGAGTCAGCGCCAAATGGATAAGATCGGCATCATTAAACTGATAGCCAATCTTTCTCTCTAGTTTATCAATTGGAGAATTCATGCTCTCTCGATGTGTTATGTGATCGATTAGTGAATCCCACCGATGCGATTAAAACGCACACCAGTAGGAATCCATGTTGGAAGTACACTGTCTGAACCGCGTTCGAATTCGAAGCTGATCCAAATAGCAACGGCCTTACCAACAAGGTTTGCTTCAGGGACAAAGCCCCAGTAACGGCTGTCAGCACTGTTGTCACGGTTATCACCCATAACAAAGTATTGGCCTTCTGGAACGATCCACTCGTTAACACCATTGCGAGGTTGATATGCTTGCACACGATCACGGCGTAATGGGTTAACTAAGATTTGGTGCTCCACGTCACCCAGTTGTTCATTCAACTGAATTAGAGGCACACCATCTTGAATAAATTGGCTTTCTTCAACGTTACTCAACTTCACTGGTTTACAGCTACTGCCACCCTTCGCTTGAATACAGATTTCTTTATTGCTGCTGTAGCGAATGGTATCACCCGGCATACCAATAACACGCTTGATGTAGTCGATATTCGGCTGAGGTGGGTATTTGAATACGATTGAATCACCACGTTCTGGTTTGCCTGTTTCTACCAATTGAGTGCGCCATACAGGATCTTTTAGACCATAAGCGTACTTTTCTACCAAGATGAAATCACCAACCAATAGTGTTGGCATCATCGAGCCAGATGGAATTTGAAACGGTTCATAAATAAATGAACGCAAAACCAAAACAAATGCAATTACAGGGAAAATGGACACACTGTTCTCAACCCACCAAGGCTGAGCCGTATCTTTTGCGCTGGTTGCATCGTCTAGGCCATTCGACTGTGCTTCAACGTCAGCCAGTTTTTGTTGGCGCTTCTTCGCCCACACAAACTTTTCCAACGCCCATACAATGCCAGTCACTAGAGTTACGATCACTAAGATAAGCGAAAATGTATTAGCCATTGATATCCCTTAAATTTCATTTCTTTAAAAATAACGAAAGTGAAAGAGCATAACTCTTTCACTCTGCTTAATATTTCTAATTTGTATCAATCATGCTGACTAAATGCTGGGAAGATTACGCAGGAAAAATCGTTTAGTTCGAGGCGCAAAGTGCAGTGACTAGCGGGCCTAATTGCAATCTTTGCAACAAAGAAATAAACGATTTTAACCAGTAATGTTCAGCAGATAGTTAGTGCGATTGATACCTAGTCTTTGCCAACA
>NZ_JBFRVX010000031.1:0-9261 GCF_041475345.1 Vibrio sp. 10N.222.48.A3
GTTAATTTGCTTAACAAGAATAGAGTTCGTTGGGCGGTTACCTTCAAATACTTTGAAAGGTACTAGCTCAGCAACTTCTTCAGCTGTTTTGCCAGCCGCTAGGAATTCAGCTTCTACTGTCTCTTTTGTCTTACCGAAAGCTAGCGCTTCAGTTTGAGCAAAGAAGTTAGACATTAGCTTCTGGTGGTGATCAGATGCTGGGTTGTGGCTGATAGCCGGAGCAATGAAGTCTGATGGGATCAGCTTAGTGCCTTGGTGAATCAGTTGGTAGAACGCGTGCTGACCGTTTGTACCAGGTTCACCCCAGATGATAGGGCCTGTTTGGTATTCTACTGGGTTACCTTCACGGTCAACGAATTTACCGTTAGATTCCATGTTACCTTGCTGGAAGTAAGCAGCAAAACGGTGCATGTATTGATCGTAAGGTAGGATTGCTTCTGACTCAGCGCCGTGGAAGTTGTTGTACCAAACACCAATTAACGCAAGGATCACTGGAATGTTGCTTTCAAATTCCGTTGAAGCAAAGTGGTTATCCATCTCATGTGCGCCATCGAGTAGCTCAGCGAAGTTATCGAAGCCGATAGATAGTGAGATAGAAAGACCGATCGCTGACCATAGTGAGTAACGACCGCCTACCCAATCCCAGAATTCGAACATGTTGTCAGTATCAATACCAAACTCAGCAACTGAAGCCGCGTTTGTTGATAGTGCTGCGAAGTGCTTAGCAACGTGTGCTGAGTCGCCCGCTTCAGCCAAGAACCAATCACGCGCAGAGTGTGCGTTCGTCATTGTTTCTTGAGTGGTAAATGTCTTAGATGCCACTAGGAACAGTGTTGTTTCTGGGTTAAGAGGCTTTAGTGTCTCAACGATGTGAGTGCCGTCTACGTTAGAAACAAAGTGCATGTTTAGGCGAGTTTTGTATGGCGTAAGTGCTTCAGTTACCATGTATGGACCAAGGTCTGAACCGCCGATACCGATGTTAACTACATCAGTGATCTCTTTACCTGTGTAACCTTTCCACTCACCAGAAACGATACGGTGTGTGAACAGTTCCATTTTTGCTAGTACTGCATTCACTGCTGGCATTACGTCTTTGCCATCAACCATTACTGGCTTGTCGCTACGGTTACGTAACGCAGTGTGAAGAACTGAACGACCTTCAGTCTTGTTGATTGCATCACCGCCGAACATTGCTTCGATTGCAGACTTAACTTCAGTCTCGTTCGCAAGAGCAAATAGGTGCTGCATCGTTTCAGCGTCGATAAGGTTCTTAGAGTAATCCACTAAGATGTCTGAACCGAAACGAGTAGAGAAGCTCTCGAAACGCTTTGCATCTTGAGCAAATAGCTCTTTCATATCCATATCTTGAGCAGACTCAAAATGTGCAGTTAGAGCTTTCCACGCTTGTGTTTGCGTTGGGTTGATATTTTTCAACATGGTATCTATCCCGATGTTACTGTAGGTTTTATTCTAGACGTCACCAAAGTGATGAATAGAACCCCCGATTAGGCGAAAGTTTATATTTTTCTATGATGACCAAATCGCATCACCACTGAAAGATTCTTTGTAATTTTTTTTCACGACGTATTATGCCGCATATGAAGAGCGGTACCTTGAGATAAATCAGAATTAGATTTCCTGATAGAAGAATCGGTACTGACTCTAGCGCTCACTTCATTAAATGTGAGCGAAACCTGATAAATTCAAGTTCAAAAGATAGCGTTAAACCACTTTTTTTCCAAATACATTATAGAGGATGGCGTATGTGGATTCAGAAGACGATACACCTACACGCACAAAAACGTGGATTTCATCTCATCACTGATGAAATTGAACAACAGATATCCGATATCCATTCACTGTCTGTTGGTTTATTACATCTATTCATTCAGCATACATCTGCTAGCCTTACGCTAAATGAGAACGCAGACCCTACTGTCCGCACTGATATGGAATCACACTTTAATAAGTTTGTTCCCGAACGAGCACCCTACTACAAGCACACCTACGAAGGTGATGATGATATGCCCGCTCACATTAAAGCATCGACACTTGGTACCAGTGTGACAATTCCAATTACCAATGGTCGTCTAGCATTAGGGACATGGCAGGGCATTTACTTAGGTGAACACCGAGATTGTGGCGGAAGTCGTACCGTTATTGCGACCATTCAAGGTGAGTAACGTTACGTCATCAACAATGAAATACCGCTTAACGAACATAATGGTAGAAAACAAAAAAGGGTGACACAGTTATGTGTCACCCTTTAAAAATATAAGAGAGTCGAGTTGGTAAAACCAGAATTAGAAAGGCTGGTTTATCATAACCCTAAAGGTCCCTTCATCACCGCCTCGCGCTAATTCAGCACGTACAACAATGCCTTCAACCTGGAAACGAACTGCGCCGCCTAGGCTCCATTTCATGTCTGTGTGCAGTGTTTTGATATCGTACTCATCAGCAACACGCCCGACTTCAGCAAACGCCACCCACTGCCACCAAGGCAAATCGTAGTAGTTAATCAGTGGGATATCGTCCAGCGGTTGCCAATCAGGAAGCACTCGATATTCCGCAGAGTAGTGAATAGCAGAACGACCGTGGTAACGGCCTCCGGTATAACCTCTTAAGCGATATAAGCCACCGAGTCGAGCTTGCTCTGTTTCCGGTGGACGAGCACAATCTTGCCCTGAACAGTTGCCCCACGTAGGTGTGTCAGCGGTATAGACATCAAATGCCACGACTTGTTGGTCGAACAAGTTCCCCAAAGGACCCAATGCAAAATACTGACTGTTTTGGAATGTCCACTTCAGCCATAAGTCATCGTTAGACCAACTTTCAGCGCCGGTAGTAAACTCAAGATTGGTATGAGACCCCTTGGTTGGGTTGCGTGTGCTATCACGGTTATCCCAATCAAACGCCAAACTAAAACCTGTCGCTTGTTCGCTATTGTTTAAGCCTTCTAGCTCACGAGCCGTATAGAAAGGCGTAAAGACAATCGAACTGACACCTGACTCTAATGGGGAAGCAAAGCTCACATCTTTGATGGGTTGGAAAGCTCCTAGCAAGCCATGCTCTGCAACATTGCCCCAAGGCAGCAGATACTTAAACTCAACCTGATAGTTTTCTTCTAAGCCGTCGGCAATGGTTTTATCATCAATGGATGAATCATTATCGCCTTGAGAGCCAATGTAATACGGGTTTTCGTTAAAGCGAGCTTGGTACATCTGAGTACTGAACAATACGTTCTCAGACAGTGCGAAGTTAAAGGCTGATAAGAAACCGACGTAGCTGTCTTTATCTGAATAAAGCGCCATGCCAAACAGAGCGGCTTGAGGTTGCCAAACACCCTTTGCGACACCAGCAACCCCGAAGGTATTACCCATGGTTTCAGTACTAAAATAGAAAGGAACAAAGGCTGAATCTTTTTCTTCACTCACAGCGGGAGAAGACAAGCTGACACCAAGTAATGCCATTGCAGACATTAACCAGTGTCGAGTCGTTCGTATGAACATCATTTACTTATAGGATCCATAGTTACTTCGCATTAGTTACTTCACATTTAGTTACTTCGTATTAGCTACTTCACGTACTCCATCGCAACACGCGAAGTCAGCTTAGTGACCAGCTCGTAAGCGATAGTGCCAATATGTTCTGCGACTTCTTCTGAAGGTAAATCTTTACCCCATAATGTTGCTTCATCACCGACTTTATCTGCCGCATCAGGGCCAAGGTCAACCGTTAGCATGTCCATTGATACACGTCCGGCGATCGGTACTTTTCGGCCGTTAACGAACACTGGAGTGCCGTTAGGAGCAGTGCGAGGATAACCATCACCATAACCTATCGCGATCACGCCAACCTTGGTATCTCGCTCACTGGTCCAGTTACCGCCATAACCCACACTTTCACCCGCTTTAACATCACGAACGGCTATCAGGTGCGAGGTCAAAGTCATTACAGGATAAAAGCCGAGGTCTTGCGCTGATTTATCAGCAAAAGGAGAAACACCGTAAGAGATAATTCCCGGGCGAACCCAGTCAAGGTGGCTGTCTGGCCAAGCTAATAGACCCGCAGAAGCAGCAAGTGAACGCTCACCTTCACAACCGTCGGTGAGCGATAAGAAAAGCTCGGTCTGTTCAACGGTGGTTGCTCTATCAAGTTCATCAGCACAACCGAAGTGGCTCATGTAGCGCAGAGGTTTAGCGACATTCGCACATTGATGTAAGCGCTCAACAAAGTTTTGGTATTGCTCAGGACGAGCACCTAGGCGATGCATACCACTGTCGACTTTTAGCCAAACCACAACAGGTGTTTCCAACTCTGCATTCTCTAGCGCGCTTAATTGCTCTTCGCAATGCACTACTGTTTGGATGTTATTGGTCACTAAGATTGGCAAATCGCCCGAAGAATAAAACCCTTCTAGCAACAAAATAGGTTTAACAATGCCACCAGCACGAAGCTGTAATGCTTCTTCAATACGCGCCACACCAAAAGCATCAGAGCTTTTTGAATGCTTGGCAATATGCAGTAAGCCATGTCCGTAGCCATTGGCTTTCACAACAGACATTACCTTGCAATGAGGAGCCTTCGACTTTATCTGGTTCAGGTTATGTTCAAGCGCGTTTAAGTCAATACTCGCCGTCGCTGCTTTCATGTAAGTCATTAGTGATTACTCATCATCAAATGCAGGACCTGCATAGTTATCAAATCGGGAGTGTTGACCTTGGAACGTAAGACGAACCGAACCGATCGGACCGTTACGTTGCTTACCAAGGATGATTTCAGCGATGCCTTTCAATGAACTATCTGGGTTATAAACCTCATCGCGATAGATAAACATGATTAAGTCGGCATCTTGCTCGATCGAACCTGATTCACGCAAATCCGAGTTAACTGGGCGCTTGTCAGCACGTTGCTCTAGGGAACGGTTAAGCTGAGAAAGTGCCACAACTGGTACGTTGAGCTCTTTTGCTAGTGCTTTCAATGAGCGAGAAATCTCGGCGATCTCTAGAGTACGGTTATCAGATAACGAAGGTACACGCATTAATTGAAGGTAATCTATCATGATCATAGAGATACCATCATGCTCACGAGCAATTCGTCGAGCTCGAGAACGTACTTCTGTTGGCGTTAGACCCGAGCTGTCATCGATATACATATTCTTCTTATCCATCAGAATACCCATACTCGACGAGATACGAGCCCAATCTTCATCGTCTAACTGACCGGTACGAATCTTGGTTTGGTCTACGCGAGAAAGTGATGCAAGCATACGCATCATCAGCTGTTCAGCTGGCATCTCTAGCGAGAAGATTAACACTGGCTTGTCTTGCTTCATCGCTGCGTTTTCACATAGGTTCATCGCAAACGTGGTTTTACCCATCGATGGACGCGCAGCAACAATGATTAAGTCAGAACCCTGAAGGCCTGCTGTCTTCTTATTGAGGTCGTTAAAGCCAGTATCGACACCAGTCACACCATCTTGTGGCGATTTATATAAGATTTCGATACGTTCTAGCGTCTTCTCTAGAATGCTATCAACGTTTTGTGGACCTTCATTTTCACTTGCTCGGCCTTCGGCAATCGCGAAAACTTTACTCTCAGCAAGATCAACAAGTTCTTCCGATGTACGACCTTGAGGGTCATAACCAGAATCCGCAATTTCATTTGCCACACCAATCAGGCTACGCACCAATGCACGTTGTGCCACGATATCTGCATAGGCATTGATGTTTGCCGCACTTGGCGTATTTTTCGCTAGGTCAGCAAGGTAAGCAAAGCCACCCACTTCTTCAAGTTGCTCACGCAGCTCTAAATGTTCAGAGAGTGTAATAAGATCCAGAGGAGAGCTTTCTTCAAGGATATCCTTTACCGCTTCAAAGATCAGACGGTGAGGACGGCTATAAAAGTCTTTGGCCACAACCTTTTCGGCCACCGTATCCCAGCGTTCGTTATCCAATAACAAACCGCCAATAACAGATTGCTCAGCTTCTAATGAATGTGGCGGGACCTTGATGGCGTCCACCTGATCGTTGGCTGATTTCTGACTTTTGGTATCCACTATGACTACACTCAATAACTAATAATGATCGTTCATTATACCCAAGAACATCCGTTTGTAATCCGATCCTATGAGTTTGTTTTATTCTTCAGCAAGAATTTACCTATTGCTGACGGAATTAACCAAAGGTAGCATTACGATCCTTCCATTCATTCACTGTATAACTGAGGTATGCGTGTCCAAATTATTGGCTCTGAACACTGGTCTTCTAAGCATCGGTCTCCTGAGCACTCCGTCGGCCTTAGCGGATGATGCTAAAGCCTCTGTTGATGCAATCCTCGACTCGATAGTGGTACCAGAACCTGCTGCTGAGCCGATCGTCGTTGCACCGACACTTGAAAAAGATATGGATATCGCACCGAGTGATTCAGAACTGCCGAACCCACTGAATACTGAAGTCGAATTTGGATATCAGTCGCATACTGGTAATTCTGATTCTCGATCGCTTAATGCACGCCTGAACGGTGAGTACACGGCTGGCCGTCATAGAACCAGTGGCGAATGGAAATATTACAATCTCTACAAAGATGGCGAAGAAGATAAAAGGCAATCGACATATTCTGCTCAGAGTGACTACAAGTTAAGTCCGAAAACCTACCTCTATGGCAGCTTTAAAGGGGTCGATTCACGATACAGTGCTTATTTTAAGGACTACACCGTTTCTAGCGGTCTAGGTTATCAGTTTTCGAATACAGAAGAGTTTGTGTTGGAGGTCGAAGTGGGGCCGGGTTTTCGTTACCAAGAGCCTAATCTCGATGAATTAGACGACGATGACATCATCTTCCCAGAGATCGTTGAAGAAGCGATTTTCCGTGGCAATGTAAATACATCATGGCAGGTATTGAAAAATTTGAAGCTCAAAGCCGATGTGACGTTGGTGTCTGGCCACAGCAACCTAAAATTTGATACTGAATTAGAAGCCATCAACGATATTACCGACAATATCGCACTAAAAATTGCTCACTCTCGACAGTACCACGACAAGGTACCGGAAGGGTTGAACAAAGAAGATTCCGTACTGTCTGTAAATCTACTTTTTCAATTCTAAATTTGAGAGCGGGTATAACGGTGTATCGATAAAGAACACCCTCGTTTTTACTATGTAAGCCCCTCCTCTCTAGTGCTTCCTATTCCTGCAATCGTCGCTGTTCCAAAAAGCTTAAAACTCATATTGCAGACATAAAAAAACACCAGCCGAAGCTGGTGTTTAAAACTTTCAAAAGAAAGAATTCGTCTTGGTACTGAAATTACTCAGCTGCAACGATAGCGATTTTCGCAGTAGCAAAAACTTCAGAGTGAAGTTGGATGCTTACTTCGAATTCGCCGATGTTACGTAGAGCGCCTTCAGGTAGGCGTACTTCGCTCTTAGCTACTGCAACACCTGCCGCTGTAATAGCGTCAGCGATGTCACGAGTACCGATAGAACCGAATAGTTTACCTTCGTCACCAGCTTTAGAAGCGATTGTAACGCCTTCTAGAGTGTTAACGCTCTCAGCGCGAGCTTCTGAAGCAGCTAGTTGCTCAGCAACTTTAGCTTTAAGCTCAGTGTTAACTGCTGGCGCTTCCCAGTTCCAAGATGGAGTTGCAACTTCAGCAGCAAACTCGTTGATTGCTTTGATTACAACTTGTTGTTGGTCGTGACCGTAAACAACAGCTGAAAGCATTTCTTCTTCAGATAAGTTATCTGCTTCAGATTCAACCATAAGTACTGCGCCTTCTGTACCAGACACAACTAGGTCTAGTTTAGAGTTTTCAAGCTCAGTATTTGATGGGTTAAGAACAAGTTCGCCGTCGATGTGACCAACACGTGCAGCACCGATAGGACCATTGAATGGAGCACCAGAGATAGCAAGTGCAGCAGACGTTGCGATCATAGTGATCATGTCTGGGTTTACGTCAGGGTTGATAGAAACAACCGTAGCGATAACTTGAACTTCGTTTTTAAACGCACTTGGGAAAAGTGGACGAATTGGACGGTCAATCAGACGAGCTGTTAGTGTTTCGCCTTCAGATGGACGACCTTCGCGCTTGAAGAAACCACCAGGGATTTTACCCGCAGCGTATGTACGCTCTTGGTAGTTAACTGTTAGAGGGAAGAAATCTTGACCCGCAACAGCTTCTTTTTTAGCAACAACAGAAACGAATACTGATGTATCGTCCATAGTCGCCATTACAGCAGCAGTAGCTTGACGTGCCATTACGCCCGTTTCTAGAGTAACGGTGTGGTTACCGTACTGGAATGACTTTACAACTGGTTTTTCAAACATTGTATATCCTTCATCTGAAAATCTCTTTTCAGAATAAGTGAATGAATGCTCAGCAATAACTAATCGCGACTAGTAAAAAAAGACGAGAAGTTCAATCAGACTAAACATCTGCTTTTAATAGTCGCGACCTATTGGCCGACATCTGTGACTGTTATTGTTGAGCTAATTAGGGTGCGAAATAATCAAACAATTATTCGCGTGCGAGAGTATAAACTATTTTCTTGGTAAGAGACATTTTCACGATTAAAAATCAGGTTAACCGCACAGAGAACCTTCATTTTTAACATTAAAAATATAACAGGCACAAAAAAAGGAGCATAAATGCTCCTTTTCTTCAAACTGTCTTTGCAGACATCGCTATTAGCGACGTAGGCCTAGACGCTTGATTAGGTCTTGGTAACGAGTAAGGTTTTTGCCTTTCAAGTAATCAAGAAGCTTACGACGGCTAGAAACCATACGTAATAGACCACGACGGCTGTGGTGATCGTGTTTGTGCGCTTTGAAGTGACCTTGTAGGTGGTTGATAGAAGCAGTAAGTAGTGCTACTTGTACTTCTGGTGAACCTGTGTCGCCTTCAGATTGTGCGTATTCTGCAACGATTGCTGCTTTAGTTTCTGCATTCAGAGACATAAATCTCTCCTGATAAGAGTAAGTTTATATTTGTAGCAGCCAATCTCTGATTCAGCCGCTACGCGAGTCGAGGATTATAGGGAAGTTTACGAGTTGGTGCAATAACAATCGAACTGATGAAAAACGAAAAAAGCGAACCATTAAAATTAAGGGCTCGCTTTCTATATTATTGATTCGCTTTTCCAGGCTAAGCGCCAATACCTAACTAGGTTTCAGCGTTATGGTTGTGGCTCTTCATCTCTGAAAACAACCAAACGCTTCGGTGCAACTCGGCCATCTTCAGCAATCTGAGCAACACCAACAAAC
>NZ_JBFRVX010000032.1:0-3532 GCF_041475345.1 Vibrio sp. 10N.222.48.A3
AGATATCACTTGGTAACGAGAATCCAGAGAAGAAGCCGGGAACAAACGGGTTCGACTGACCCTGAGTTTTGATGGTCAGTTTTACTTTACTGTCACCATACACAAACTCAACTTGTGTATCTTGAGCGGATGAAAAACTCACATTTGGACCGAATAAGCGGAACCAACTCCATGTACCTTTGACTGTACTTTGGCCAATTATGGAGTCTTGTGTGTTCAACTGGACTCCTAGTTTCTCGATAAACTCGGAGTCTCCTTGCCATGATTGCTGACTCCATAAGGTCGGCCCGTGACGGTAAGTGAAGATCGGTTTGTCCGAAATGATTGAAAATTCGGTAATGTTTGGTGTCATATCAACAGCTTTTACTTGGAAATCGATCTGAATGTTTGATGGATCAGCTAGGAAAAGAGCGTTTTTGATATCAGAAGCTTTGTCCATCATTGTCCATACATCTGGCGTGATAGATAGCGCAGTACCAGGCAACAGCCCTGGTAAGTAAGGTGCTTCGTCATTGTTTTTAACGAATCCATTGAGGCGATTTTGAGAGAACTTATCAACTATACCGTTTGTAACGAAGAAGGCCTTGAGATCAGCAACGCTCACATCCAGTTTGGACTGTCGGTTGAATGGATAAAAAGACGCTAATCGTTGTTGGTATGGTTGATAAACTTCGTTTGACCATGCTGTATTAAGGTGGTCATGAGCCAGCGACATCACCATTTCATTACTTTGATGCACAATTTTACTTATCACTTCTTCTGCTACAGCTAAATGATCGTTTGATAAGTTTGATAATGATGCAATAGGGTTACCAGCTTGCAAAGTCACAGATAAAGTATCGAAGGCTACTTTTTGAGGTTCTTTGGTTTCATAAAACTTGTCTGCCCATTTATTTGCATTAATAACCGCACTCAGCAGATTGTCTATTGGCTTCTTCCCTTGATCGTTGGCAGAGACCTGTTTTTTGTATGCTTGAAAGCTTAAAGTTATCTGGCGTGCAGATTCTTTTTTATCTTGGTCTTGAATTGGTATGGTCGCAGGATCTTGCGATTTACCCTCGTTGTCTGGTATTTCGAGTTCCACATAGGTGTACTTAGCGACGGTTGAGTACAGGCTGACCAGTGGGTTACTGTTTGCACTTGATAGGCTAGCGAATGCTTTTTTAAGTTGTGCAGGATCCGCTATTTCATTGACTTTTACATTGCTAATGAGATCTCGCCAATAATTTATGTAGTCATTTTGATAAGTTTGCTTTAGTTCACGGCTGATTCTGTGCATTTCGAGTGCACTCGGATAGGCCCCTGCAACCCCTTCATATGATTGTAAGGCTGCTTTTAGAGTAGGTGAGTTGACGGATAAATCGAGCTCATTAAACCCCGTTGGTGTATAGATATATGGAACCATGTAGCCCACATAACTTGTTGGGAATTGCAGAACTGAACCCCAATTATCGCCTAAATCACTTCGAATATCGACGCGCTTTGAGTAGGTTTCTGAGCTTTGAATGTGTTCATACAATAGAGTTCCGATACCTGTTTGAGTAATGACTTTCTTCGCTAGGTTCTCTAAATCGTGATTTGATTTCATTGGTGTTAGGTTACGCGCGAAGATGTCATTCAGTAGTACCTCTAGTTGAGCAATATTGACACTATCTGCTTCACCTTGGTCTTGGAATGTACGCATGTAGTAGTTTTTAAGCTCATGAAGGTTAGTCCTATTTTTACTGAACAATAAACGGTAGTTATTCAGCAAAGCTAGAGTCTGAGATTGATCTTCGAGATTGACGTACACAAATAGGTCTTTCTCTAGGGTATTTTCCATAGAAGGAATCAGTACTTTCTGTAACGCTGCAAAATATGCTTTTTCGATCTCTCCTTTGATACTAGAGTTAGGCATAAATGGCAGCGTATACCATGGCTCAGGCTCATTGTAGAGGTTATAAATTCGCTGTAATGAAAACAGATTAGGTATGTTTTCAGCCATGTTTTCGATGTCGTAAGGAGATGCTGATATCGCTTCTTTATAGCGCTCAAGCATTACATCGGCTTCAGCTTCTCGTTGATTCTGGAAATCAAAGTCAAACTTAATCACAAGTAATACGGCGGTTAGTAAGCTAGCCCAAGATAGTGTGAAAATGACTTGGTTAACTAACAATGCGTTTTCTTTACGCTTGTTTACCCCAACCAGTTCGTGTTCGGATAAAATCACGTGTGTCATAAGGTATTGAGCAAAAAGGGTCTGGTTAACCGGGATCTGCTCATTGTGTTGATAATGCTCATGACCTACCGAATAAGATACAGTGCTCGCCAACAAGTCAGACTGAGCTGAGCTTTGACCATCATGAGTAAAGTAAAATCCGCGGAATTGAAGAGCGTCACTAAGCTGCTCTCCACGGTACAAGCGGTTGAGGAACAACCAAAGGTTTTGTTTCAATAATCCAAACTGGAAAGGGGCGCTAGCAATTGAGTTTCGATAATCCTGGTTGAGTTGACCTGCAAGCGCGTTGCTCATGTTGGCTATCAACTCACTGATTAAATGGTCGTATTCATCATTAAACCAGTCTGCGTCGATACCACCGTGTTTAGAATAAGGAGCCGTGGCACCGAATACGTCGTCTCTTTTTGATTCGTCAAATGCTGAGAAAAACTGACAAAAATCGCTGATGCTACCCATATTAGAGATAACGTTATAAATAGGTAAGCTGACCCCAAAAGCCTGATTAAACGTTTTTATTGTCGATTTTAGTTCATCAGCTTTTTGTGTTATTTGTTCATTATTTTCCAACAATGAAGCTACGTCAGTCGTGAGCAATAAACCATTCGCGGCCTGCCTCGGGCGCCATGCTGTTAGGGACTGACAGAGTGTTTTTAGGTATTCTGGGTGTTGATCTTCGCCAGTGCTTACCGAAACTAAAATGGAATGCTCGCTGACCCAAAATAGAATTGGGAATTCAATATCACTGCCAAAATCGTCGAGCTTATATGACTCATAACCCATTTGAGTGATGATACTTTTGTCTTTATTCGGATTTTGACTCAATAGTAGGTAGATTGGCAGGTCGTAGCGACTCATTAAGTGAGCTTTTGGCCGTTGCTTGCTGACCATGCGTTTGAAATGGTATGCCAGTTGCTTTTGTCTTTTCTGAATCAGCGATTTGTCGAATGACTCTTTTTGTGATGGTTCACTGCGGTTGATAAGAACCCAGTAACATACTAAGCCTACAAGTGTAGATATAATTGCGGTAGTAGCTAAAGCCCACGTCAAATATGCGTTGAGAGGTGTTAATAGAATTATGCTAGAGACGACGGTAAAAAGGGCAAAAGATACTAGGATCGAGATACCTACTGTTTTTTTTGTATTGCCCGATTTGTTTGATTTAGTTTTCGGCATAATCAGTTTGATTCTTCCTTGTTTAAGTCAGGCGCAGAAGTACGAACAATAATGGCGTTTATTTGGTCGTTTTCTACGTACCATTCTTTGGTACTTCTTGCTTCTTCTTTTGTGTTTGCTCTTAATATCACTCGGTAATAT
>NZ_JBFRVX010000033.1:0-11344 GCF_041475345.1 Vibrio sp. 10N.222.48.A3
GCCGTAGCCTTACAACGCTAAAAAAGATACTCAATGATTTTTTTCCTTACTCAATCGATGTCGAATGTAAGGCATTTGAACGTCGCCTATTGCCTACAGATTCATTGACACGACTAGGTAAAAATCGGGATTTCAATAGCCGTTTAGGACAAGGTTTCTTAGTAGGAAGAACCTGCCTCGTTAATTTCAACAACTTGAGTATTTTTGTTACTCCAAAAAGCAGAAGTGAATTCCTAGAAATTCAGCAAGATGACCAATTAGCGAAATCCATGTGGTCTTTGACTCAGCATTACTTAAAAGACAACACGCCTGTTGCCATTTATCTGAACGTTAAGCGTTCATATTTAACCAAACCCCGTTTATCAAGCAACGTTTCTATTGCAGCTCGCCTAGGAGAGATTGATTATCTTGCCCCTCAGCACAGTCCTGATAAAAGTGTAAACATTTTGCTTTTATAGTTCGCAATATGGTTCGTGTAGATTATAGAAATATAAGGAATAAACAATGACACAAGTAACGCTCACTAACTTAGTCGGCAAGCTAGCACCTGCCCTAAAGCAGGCGCTCGAAGCATCTGCTGGTTCAGCAATGAACCAAGGTGTTGGAGCTATAGAGGTTGAACACTGGATTCTTCAACTTATCTCCCAGAAAGACCCAATGCTCATGACATTGTGTGAATCTCAGAAACTTTCAATAGATGCCTTAGTCAGTGAATTGACAAAGAAAATCTCTATGCTCCCAAAAGGTAATGAAGGTCAACCGACGTTAAGCCACGGCTTAACGGAATTAATCAAAGACGCTTGGATGATTGCATCAGTAAACTACGGGCATGGAGAGATCGTCAGCCTACACCTTATTCAAGCTCTAATGCAGCAAAATGTATTAGGTGTGACGACCTTACAACTTGAATCATTAAGCAATGTTTCACTTGAGTCTCTGCAAGGTCTTATCAAGAAAACTCCTATTGCACGTAACTCTTCAGCACCTTCAGCTAATGGCGCTGTCGATAGTACCCCCGCGGGTAACGACGCTCTAAGCAAATACACGGTAAACCTTACTCAGCAGGCTATTGATGGCAACATCGACCCAATTTCAGGCCGTAATGCAGAAGTAAGAAAAGCGATTGACATCTTGTGTCGTAAGCGCCAAAACAACCCGATTATGGTCGGTGAACCAGGCGTAGGTAAAACCGCTGTTGTTGAAGGATTAGCGTTAAGAATTGCAGCTGATGAAGTCCCTAGTGCTCTACAAGGCGTACAGATCCACTCTTTAGACCTTGGCTTGCTGCAAGCCGGCGCGAGCGTTAAAGGTGAGTTTGAAAACCGCTTAAAAGACGTCATCAATGAAGTAAAAAGCTCAGAAGTACCCATCATTGTATTTATCGATGAAGCTCACACCCTTATTGGTGCAGGCGGCGCTGCTGGACAAAACGACGCGGCAAACCTTCTAAAACCAGCCTTGGCGCGTGGTGAGTTCAAAACCATCGCTGCGACAACATGGGCGGAATACAAAAAGTACTTCGAAAAAGATCCGGCTCTGACACGCCGATTCCAAGTTGTAACCATTGAAGAGCCTAACGCAGAAGATGCGATGCAAATGCTTCGTGGTGTGGCTGCTTCATTGCAAGCTCACCATGGCGCTTTTATTGCTGAATCCGCGATTGAAGCAGCGGTCAACTTATCGATCCGTTACCTTCCAAGTCGCCAACTGCCAGACAAAGCCATTAGCCTACTTGATACTGCCAGTGCACGAATCGCACTGACACAAGGCGCGAAGCCAGAAGTATTGGAAACACTAGAGCAGACGATTCGTTATCAAGAAAACGAAAAATCAGCATTAGAAAAAGAAGAGGCACTGTTCTCCAACAGCGCTGAGTTGATTAAAGAGCTCACACTATCGATAGAAGAGAACCAACAAACGTTGGCTGCGTATTACACGCGTTGGGAAAAAGAGATTGAATTAGTAGACCAAATTAAAGTGATTCAGCAAGAGATAACTGAAGCACAAGAGCTAAATGCGGTTGACTCCAACAAGCAGCAACAACTCGACGGCCTGCGTATCGAGTTAGCAAACGTACAAGGTGAGGAGCCCCTCGTCTATGCCATGGTCGACGATAACACTATTGCTCAGGTGATTGCGAATTGGACTGGTATCCCGGTTGGCAACATGATGAGCGATGAAATCGCTAAGCTGCTGACCTTGGAAGATGAACTTAATACTCGAGTAATAGGACAAGATGTCGCAAAGAACGAACTAGCAAAAGCAATTCGTATTTCCCGAGCGGGTTTAACGGATAATCGAAAACCGATTGGTGTGTTCCTAATGTGTGGTCCAAGTGGTGTCGGTAAAACTGAAACTGCCATGGCACTTGCGGAGCAACTTTACGGAGGAAGCAACGATCTTACCGTTATTAACATGACCGAGTTTAAAGAGGAGCATAAAATTTCCATGCTACTCGGCTCACCAGCAGGTTACGTGGGCTTTGGCGAAGGCGGTGTATTGACGGAAGCGATTCGACGCAACCCTTATTCTGTATTGCTATTGGATGAGATGGAGAAGGCTCACCCTGGTGTACATGATCTGTTTTATCAAATCTTCGATAAAGGTCATATCAAAGACAGCGAAGGTCGAACCGTCGATTTCAAGAACACCATCATTATTATGACATCGAACGCTGCCGACCAAGCTATCTGTGATGTGTGTGCTCAGACTACCGATCGCATCGATAATGACAAGCTACTCGAATCAATACGTCCGGATCTGCAACAATACTTTAAACCTGCATTTTTAGGCCGAACTACCATTGTTCCCTACTACCCACTTAACGATGAAGAATTAGCGAAAATCACAGAAATATCGCTAAATCGAATCAAGAAAAAACTTGCAGAGCAATATAAGGCTTCATTCACTTGGGACGCGAATTTCATTCAGTTCGTGGTCGACCGTAATACCGATCCAACCACTGGCGGTCGCGCTGTAGAACAAATTATTAACCGTTCACTAATGCCAAGATTAGCCGAAGAATGTATCGGACGATTAAGCCGCAGCGAACCCATTACTCAAGTAACCGTTAGTGCAACGAACAACAGTGCTGACTTCGATTTATCTATTAAGTAGGCCTTAACCAATGAACAGCAAGACCAGCCAAACCTCCACCAATCCGACATCATTTAGCCTGTCACTTAGGGTCAAATTGATGTTTGCCATCATGGCGGTTTTGCTGTTTTCCATCACGTTAAATGCAACACTGAACTATTTCAATTTCGAGAAAAGGCTAACGGAAACCTCCGATTCTACCTATCGAATCGTTTTAGAAGAAACACATAATGATATCAATCAAGCAATCAGTTTAGGTCTGCCTCTTTCAGCTATATCGAACATACAAGGTATCCTAGATCGTAGGCTAAAGTTTGTTGATGGCATTACTGCATTAATGGTGGTGTCTACCTCTGGTGAACAACTATTTGGCACAGGTGTACACAACCAAGCAAACGATCGTCAGCTATCACTTGATATAACCAATTCTTTCGGTTTAGTTGAAGGCCAAATAAAGCTCTACTACTCTACGTCACTATTAGACCAACAAAAAGCGTCCTTGCTAAAGGATCAATTCTTGTATTCAGTCATATGGATAGTGCTGTCTTGCGCATTTGCCTTTATAGCATTGAAATATCTGTTAGAAGGGATTGTAGACCGTGTTAAAGGTGCAACTGCGATAATCGAAACTTCTGATGGAGCTAGCGATTTACTTCCTACCTTAGCTCAAGCACATAAGGCACTGCAATCTCCCTATTCAATGTCCAAGTTCGAGAAATTGAAAACAAAACACTTTCCCGTGTTTATCATTTCTCTTGCTATCCTGTTAACGATTATTGCTAATTTAGGTGTTTCTTATCAATCTCTGGACAAGTTTTCGCAGATTTATGAAGTTAAACTCGAGCAGAAATCAACCCTGATTGGTGACTCACTAAATCAGATGATTAAAGGGTTACTCAATAAAGGCGTTCCTGACAACAGACTGCATGGCTTAGAAGACGAGTTTGCTTTCTTCGTTGATAACCACAGTGAGATTCTATCTATTACTTTTAACGGGGAGTCTGGTAGCTCTTATCACTATCCAGAGGAAAATGTTAAACACGCGTCTATACGCGTATCAACGTTTAATAGCGACAACCTCGATAATAGCAACGACCACAACAATATAGACAACCACAATAACAGTAATAGCCAAAGTCACACAATGCAGCTGAAGGTGACTACCGACAACAACTTGATCATGAATATGCTGAAAGAAAGCGTCATGGATATGATCACCGTTTTGGTCGCATCTTGCCTTGTCGTCGCCGAAATAATTCTATTCATGTGTAACTTCATGATTATTTCACCTTGGAACCAATTAAAGAAAGTATTCATGCTTGTGAACCGAGATATCGTCAATCACTTGGCAAAAACTTCTTCTCGCGACGAGTTTGGCAAATTGCTTCATCTAGCTAACCAAGCAATTATTAAGCTAAAGCCTGCTCAGCCTTCACAAGATATTGATAAACAAGACTTTCGATTCATTCGCTTACCACTATTTTTATTGGTCCTCTCGGAAGCGTCTTCACTAGCCTTTTTTCCTAGGTTCGTGTCTTCACTGGACAACATAACGGGTTGGATTCCTGACAACCTAGTGACTAGTCTACCAATTTCACTGTTCATGTTGTGTTGGGCGATCTCACTACCATTTGCGGGATACTGGTCAGACAAAGTAGGCAGAAGACATTCGTTGATGACAGGAGGGCTGATCACGAGCATAGGGTTAATCGCTACTGCTTTCGTTCAATCCCTCGAATTCTTATTAGTAGCGCGTGCATTCACGGCGGTTGGTTATGGTATCGTTTTTATTTCCGCACAGGGTTATGTGTCAGATACCACCAACGATTCTAATCGTACTAAAGGAATGGCGACTTTCTTGTCATCATTTTTCTCTGGCTCTCTATGTGGAGCCGCGATTGGTGGGATCCTTGCGGAGAAGCTTGGATACTCAGAGACGTTTATGCTCGCTGGATTGATCGCAACGCTCAGTGTCTTACTTGTCTATGTGTTTTTTGAGAAATCAAGCACAATTAACTCAAGTAAACCTCTCAATTTAAAAGATTTCAAACAACTGTTAAGTAACAAATATTTTGCATTAATCACGATATTCAGTGCGATACCAGCGAAGATCGTACTTACTGGTTTCCTTTACTATATTTGCCCGGTTTATCTACAATTCTTGGGCGAAAGTAGCTCTGTTTCTGGCCGAGTAATTATGGCTTACGGTCTTGCAATCATCGTCATTTCACCGTTGAGCGCAATTCTAGTCGACAAACTCAAAAACAAAATGGCTTTCATTTTTATCGGTGGGCTACTTTCTTCTCTTGCATTACTCAACTTCTACTTCTTCCAAGGTACATTGGGAGTGTTACTGATCGTCATCATTATCGGCATTGCGCATGGCATTTGTGTTTCGCCTCAAATACCACTGGTCATCGAACTACTCTCCGGCCAAGGAATTGAAAAAGGGAAAATTATCGGTATCTTCAGGCTCACCGAGCGCATCGGTAATATTGCAGGGCCTATGCTAGCAGGCGTATGTTTGAGCATTTTTGGTTACGATAATACCATCCTTATATTTGGGGTTTCATTACTCGTGAGTTCATTCAGTCTAATTCTGTTCTTTTCATTATTTCTAGAATCCGATAAACAGAAATTAGGGGTTCAATCATGAGATTTTTAGTTTTCGTTATCACCTTTATTTTAATGACTCCCTTCACCTTTGCCAAAAGTGATGAAAAACACGTTGTCCTTTTATTATGGCGTGGAGTAACTGATGCAGAGCAAGGTTTTATGGACTATTTATCACAACACGTTGATGTGCGATTCACGGTTCTCGATGCAAACAGCGATAAGGCTCAACTTAAACAAAATATTAAAGATTTAAAATATAAGAAAGCTGATCTTATTTATTCATTCGGTACTACTATCACCCTTGAGTTACTAGGTACTTATAATGAACCAAGCGAATTTAGAAAGACTAACTCTACACCCGTGGTGTTCAGTATTGTCACCGACCCTGTGGGTTCTAAACTGGTAACTGATTTATTTTCTAAAGAAAGAAACTTTACCGGGGTATCCCATATCGTACCTCATGAAATACAATTTAAAGCGATTGAAAAGCTAACTAACGTTTCAAGTATTGGGGTGATATATAACGCCGAAGAAAATAATTCGATTATCACAGCAAATAAGATGCTTGAGTTATCGGAAATTCATAACAAGCGTGTTATCTTGTACCCACTAAATATTGATAAAATTAGGTCAAACAGCAACCTAATTAGCCTCACAATTGATAATATGAAACAAGAAGGTGTTGATATGGCATATTTGCCGCCTGATTCATACATCATTGCGCAAGGAGGCGAGGTAGTATCAAGGCTACATTCAAAAGGTATTCCCACATTCTCAGCAACCGAAAGCCCAATAAGAAGCCATAAAGCCCTGTTTGGCATTGTTAGCCGTTACTACAATGTTGGCCAATTCGCCGGATATAAAGCGAAAAACATATTACAAGGAACCCAAAAAGCTTCGGACATTCCAATAGAATCACTAAGCCAATATTCATATATTGTTAATATCGAGGCTGCACATAAGCTCGATTATTACCCGCCAGTATCTATCTTGAAAATCTCTGAGCTAATAGGACACTCTAATGATGTTAACTAGAGCCTCTGCAAGTAAATTGCCATTGGCAACTCTGCTCATTGCTACCTTTTGGTCAATGAATACTTTTGCTAAAGTTCAAATTGGACCATCTCGATTAATGCTCACGACGCAAGATTGGCCTCCCTACCAAACCTATGAAAATTCCGAGATGCAAGGAATTGCTTTAGACAAGGTTAAGTGTGCACTAGGTGTAATGGGCCAACCTTATCAGTTAACCATGACAACTTGGTCTGACGCACAACTACGTGTTCATGGTGGCGGACAACACGGTTTCTTCGTTGCGACCCAAACCTCTGAACGTGACGAGTATGCAACACTCTCAGAACCAATCGCGCAACAGACTTTAAATTGGTATTTTGGCCCAGGCGTAAAGCCTGATATTAATGAACTATCAAAATTAAATCTGAATTTTTCTGCAAAATTTGGCTCTAGTAAATGGTTTTGGCTCAAACGAAATGGATTTAACGTCGTAATGCAGCCACGAGATGCTAAAGTACTACTAAAGCTTTTAAAGCAAAGGGAAATTGATGTTGTTCTAGAAGATGGTTTAGTCTTTGAAAGAGAACTTGAGAAGGCTTCATTGCCACTCGATTACTTCAACTCGATGAACTTAGATACCAAAAATATGGGGGTCTACTTTTCAAATCGATTCCTTAAAACCTATTCCGGGTTTTTAAATAGTTTTAACTCAGCTATATCCAAGTGCAAGGAGTAACCATTGTCTATCAGTGTCCACATGATTTCTATACCTGCTGAAGAGGTCGTTACCTCTAGAGTCGTTTACCTGCCTGAAAATGGCGGAAGCTTAGGTCGTTCGCCATCATGTGATATTGCGCTACCTGACCAAACCAAATGGGTCTCAAGAACTCACTGCCAGCTCTACCCCACTGAACGCGGGTACGCCATCAAAGACGTTAGTAACAATGGTGCTACGTTAAACGATAAATCATTGATAAGAGAGAAAGAATACATACTTTCCGATGGCGATATTATAAAATTAGGTCACTACACACTGTTAGTTAGCCTGTTAAGCGCACCTAAAGTGGATGCTACGAATAACACCAATCAGGATGATCTTTTTATAGAACCTTTCAACTTAAAGCTTGACGACAATGACACAGACTTTTTGGATACTACGCCTGAAGTGACGATAGTTAAGAAAGCCTCAAACTTTTCTTCAACGAATGTTCTGAGTGACGACCCGTTCTCGTCAGACCCCTTTGAAGATTTAGATAGCGATAAAGTCGTTCCCAACATTGAAGTAGACGAAGTCGTTCACAACAGAGGAGGCTCCCTGCCCTCTGCTGAGTTGGAATATTTTCCTGTCAATGCCGAGAACAACACACGAATTGAAGAGTCGATAGACAAACTCATCACACTGACGGAAAAAAACCAACAATACTTACAGAACCCACAGCTACAACAAAAAGCTCTTTTTGAGGCATTGGAACAAACGGTAGACCAGTTTCTAAACGAATTTGCACCAAAGCAACTTGAAAACCAGTTTAGCGAATACGTGAGTGACGGCATTTTTTCCAACAAGGATAAAAAATATTGGAAGATCTATCGAAAGCACTTCCAACACCGTCAAGACAATGGGGACTTCAGACGTCAGTTCAAAGCATTATTTATGGAAAATATGCAAAAGCAAAGTGAGAGGCAAGAATGAAACGTTTAATGCTATTGTCTCTTTGTTTAATGATAACTGCGTGCTCATCGTCAGACCCCGCCCCTGTTGTCACCCAATACTCACTGACAGTTAAAGCGGATACGACGGTCAACCAATACAATGATGCTCAAGCCAACCCTGTTGTCGTTAGGCTTTACCAACTCACAGATCAGCAACTGTTTAAACAATTGCCTTTTATTGATTTGTACAATAATGACCTACAGTTGTTGGCTGCAAACTTAGTTTCAAAACAAGTACTGCCTATTGTGCTGCCCAACTCAGAGCAACAACTGACGTTAGATATTAACAAGAACACTCAATATATTGCCGCATTGATTGAATTCGCCGATTACCAGAACAGTACAGCGAAAACTGTTTTAATGATGCCAGCAGATCCTGAGCAAACTTTAGAGTTAACGATTACTGGTAAGAAAGCGGAGTTAGCCTCAATACAGCCCGACTCCAGCTGGTGGTAAATCTTTAAATGCACAAGCCAATATATAAAAATAATAGAAAAGGACATTACGTGGACGCTTTCAAAAAAGTAGTGTGGCAAGAAGGAATGTTTATAGCACCTCAGCACTTTCAGCAACAAGATCGCTATGTGCAGAACTACATTCGTCAGAATATAGAGACATTAGCTGGTTTCTCTCCTTTTTATGGCATCACCGAATTAGTACTTAATCACGATCTATTGAAGATTGGTAAACTGTCTATACCGAGCTGCTCCGGTGTATTTCCCGATGGAACTCAGTTCAACCTTAAGCAAGAAATCGTTGTCGATATACCTCAAGGCACCATAGAAACCATCGTTTACCTCGCATTACCGATTTCTTTACAAGGTAACAAAGATTATTGTGAAGATGGGCAGGAACAAAGTCGCTATATCACCCAATCAATCAATGTATTTGACACATCAACATCAGAAAACTCTACCGTTGAAGTCGATGTCGCACAGCTAAATATTGGGCTAAAATTCGCCGGTGAAGACACATCTGGTTTTACTCTGATTCCTGTTGCTAAGATATTAGAAATCAGTGATTCAGATGAAGTGATCTATGACAGATCTTTTATTCCCGCATGTCTACATTACGGAGCTTCTACTCTGCTTGTCGAGCGAGTTAAAGAGATTCACGCACTCGTCAGTAACCGAGCTCAAAACCTTCTGAAACGTCTTGAAGCAGGACAAGATCAAAAAAGTCCTCAATCTATGATGCAAGACTTTTTATGGCTTCAAACTCTGAGCTCATGGTTACCGTGGTTCGAATTAACCATCAGCAACACCAAATACCCGACTCACGAATTATATTCTAAATTGAAGCAGTTTGAGGCTCAGGTCATGGCACTAACACCTGCTATTCCTGATGAATGTCCGCCCTTAAAGTATGACAAATTATACGATAACTTTAACCCGCTGTTTTCTAGTCTTAGAAACTTGCTAACATTGGTTCAACAAGACTCTGTTATTGAATTCAAATGGGATATATCACTGTTTGAAAAGCGTAGGTTACTGCGTACGTTGATCAAAGATCCTAGTAGCATCTATAACCGACGTTTCGTTCTAAGCGTTAAATCTGATATCAGTAGCACAGAGCTCAATGAGCTATTTCCTATTTCCGCGAAGCTAAGCAGTAATAATAAAATTGTCGAATTAGTAAGAAGCTCTCTGTCGGGTATCTCTTTGAAACCCTTACCAATTGCGCCAAGTGAACTCAAGCCAATGCAAGGCGTGGCTTATTTTGAAGTCGATACCAAAGATAGAAATTGGTTGGATATGCTCGACACTCGTGATGCCATCGCGTTGCATGTCGATGCTCGTATACCAACCCTTGAAGTCGTTTTATATGCGTTGAGATAATGGTTATGGATTATTTAGATGAAGAAACTCTCATCATCGACAAAGCGACAAAGGGCTCTAAGGATAACGAAACTGATCAGGTAGCCTCTAAATTGGTCGCTGTACATTCTACCAGCGCCCAAGAAGAGTTTTTGCGACACTTTGATAAGGCAGAGAATCAATTATTCAATATCAGTAGCGATTTACTAACCAAAACACTCAAGCTCTCAACCTTATCTGAACCTGAAGATTTAGCGATTTTTAGAGAACAGTTGATACAGGGTATAAACGACATAAAAGCTCAAGCAACCGAGCTTACTTACCCTATTGCTGTTATCGATAAACTCTGCTTTTTGTATGCAGTGGTCATTGATGAATTCATCATCTACTCCGAGTGGGGAGAAAAAAACGGTTGGGAAAACAAAACACTGCTTAGCGAGCTCTTCGGCATGCGCAATGGTGGTGAGTTGTTTTTCTCTGTTGCAGAGAAAGCAGCACGACAGCCTCACAAACTGATTGACCTTCTAGAGATAGTTTACCTCTTCATAAATATTGGATTCAAAGGCCAATATCGTGAAGGTAATGCTGACCAATTGAAAGCATTCACCTATCAGTTAGAGCAAACCATCAGCCAATATCGCAATACTAGCGGCGTTTACTGCCGCATCAAAGTGAAGCTCCCAGAAGTAAGGAAGCCAACAAGGCGTAAACGTTACTTAATCACTAGCCTTTTCTTCTTTTGTTTAATCGCAACGAGCATTGGCTTAACCGATTTCTGGTATACCAACACCCATGCTCAACGAGCTCGTGACTTCACGTATTTGCCTAATTTCAGTCAGCGTTACATCGTCTCCGGCGAAGTAAAAGATATTGTCTTTATAAGCGAAGATAAAGACTTAGCGGCTCTTCCTCGTTACGCAAGTAAAGTTGATGCTGTAGAAGTATTGCAAAGCAACAAGTTAACACCAAGTTCATCACATTGGTTGGTGCAACTTGCGACTTTCTCTAGCAAGCAAAGCGCTGACGATTTTATTGATAACCTGTCACCGTCAGTTTATCAGCCTATTTCTTCTCCTTATGAAAAATATTAC
>NZ_JBFRVX010000034.1:0-11493 GCF_041475345.1 Vibrio sp. 10N.222.48.A3
GCTAGCTACACATCAAAGCCTCTGCCTTGTAGAAATCCCCAGCAATTCGCTGCAAAAATCAGCTCGAAAGATCAACACGCCCTAGTAAGGCTATCATTTTATCTTGGCAGAAGTAATAAATTGGCCAAAAGTTTCACACCAAATCACAACGGTATTAAATCGATTAAGATCAGTACCTTCTGGGAGGTTAACCATAAATCGGTCGAATGTTTTTACATCTCCGACTCTCAGTAACTCACTCTTGCTGTCATTGAATGCCTGTTCGGTTTCAATAAACTTAGGTGATAGGTAAACCTTATAATCCGGCCCCGGCGCCAATTCACCTTCAAAAGCTATCGCACTTTCAGAGACAGAGACCATGCCCTCTCCCCAATGCAAAAAGTCACTGTCTTGTCGGTCTTTGGTGAACTCACCTGTATAGATCGCCTGCTGACTGATCGCTTCAACAGAACTTGAGGAAGGAGAATCAGGCTCAATCAAGATAGGTAGTGCGTAGACACCAAGCCCAAAACCAAAAGCACCCACGGCTAAGTGGGTGCAAAGTAAAACTAACTTTTTCATCGCGTACTCCCTTATGCTTAAAGAGAGTATTAATGAATACTCTCAAAAATACAAAGAGATATCGCGTTTTAGGCGGCTATTTTTGATAGTGAATAGCGGTACGTTGAGAGAGTTTCACGATCACTTCTACCCCTTGTTCCATACCTTGAATGGTAATGAACTCGTGAATACCGTGGAAGTTGTAGCCACCAGTAAAGATATTCGGACACGGTAGCCCCATGAAAGATAAGCGAGCACCGTCTGTACCACCTCGGATAGGCTTGATCATTGGCTCAACATCGCACTCAATCATCGCTTGCTTCGCTAATTCAATAATATGTTGATGCGGTTCAACCATCTCTTTCATATTGAAGTAGCTATCGGTTAGCACCAGCTCAACACGGCCTTTCTCAAGACGCTCATTCAGCTCATCCACTTTCTGTTGCATGAATGCCTTACGCGCTTCTACACCCTCACGTTCAAAATCACGGATGATGTATCCCAGTTCAGAGCGAGCCACCCCCATTTCAGCCGACTTCAGGTGGTAAAAACCTTCATAACCTTCTGTGCACTCTGGTGTTTCTTGCGCAGGCATCATCAGTTGGAATTGCGCTGCAATGTTCATTGAGTTCACCATTTTACCTTTGGCGGTACCTGGGTGAACGTTCACACCATGACAGATAACATCAGCGCTCGTGGCATTAAAGTTCTCAAATTCCAACTCCCCTACTGGCCCACCATCGATGGTATACGCCCACTCGGCGCCAAATTTTTCAACGTCAAACAGGTTCGCACCGCGGCCAATCTCTTCATCCGGTGTGAAACAAATGCAGATGTCGCCATGTTTGATGTCTGGATTCGCTTTCAGGTAAGCAATCGCACTGATGATCTCAGCGATGCCCGCTTTGTTATCGGCACCAAGCAGAGTTGTGCCGTCAGTCGTAATAAGGTCGTGACCATGTAAAGAATCAAGGTCTGGGTATTGGCTTGGGTTCAAACTCTCGCCACTTTCACCTAATTCAATCGTTCCACCCTGGTAAGCTTTAATCACTTGTGGTTTCACATTTGCTCCTGAAGCATCAGGAGCGGTATCCATATGCGCCACAAAGCCAATCGCAGGCACTGGATAATCGACATTCGACGGCAGTTTAGCCATCAAATAGCCATTTTCGTCTAAAGACACATCAACTAACTCTAATGCAACCAATTCTAACTTTAAGGCTTCAGCAAAAGTAATTTGACCCGGTGAACTTGGGCATTGCTGATTAGAAGGATCGGATTTAGTATCAAAAGTAACGTAATTCAAGAAACGTTCTACAAGCTTTTCCATAATTCATCTCACCATGGATTAAGTAATTGATTTACTGACCTAATTATTAAGATAGATAAGCGATGTATTTTTAGACAAATACGTACGCAGAGTCAGTCGCGAGGCTTTTCATCTTACGCCCCTGACCATGTATGTAATTGCTCTAAATCATTGTTGTGCGAAATTAGATGCGCTTCCTATACTTGAAAACAGAGGGTTTCGTCAGTTCAACATTGCATACGGATGATAAGCGATCGCTTTGTACGCATTCTACGCCCTCCGCTCTCAGCCTAAAAAAAGTACAAAGTAGATGATGATCACAATTTATCCTTGATGCAGAATCTGTCATACGTTACACGGAGACACAGTTATGACGATTAATAAATATTTCATTTTCTCTCCTCAAGCCTCTGAGGAAACGCTTCAACCAGTATTAACTGAGAAAGAAGTTCAAAGGCAGGAAGCTCTAAGACAGGCGCAATCTCAAGGTGGTTTTGACACCAACGCGACCTCGTAACTTAATCAATACTCAGAACTTGTTTATAGAACCCCTAAAAAAGAGCTCTACTTCTCGTTGATGTAGAGCTCTTTTGTCTCTGAATCTTTCTCCTATCCCAATGCAGCTTCATTCAGGCGCCTGATCTATTAACACCTTGTTATCTATCGCGTCTTTTGTATGTTGCTTCTCAATCATCAAGCAGACTCATTTGTTGCAATGAGAAATGATTCATTAAACTTGTCCAAGCCATACCCTGTGTTGCCATTTTGTGCTAATAATTTATATTCGTTTTCATTCCTCACTCGCCCTCTTTCAATATCCACACTGCGAGCACTAACGAGCCTCACTACAGGAACCCCGAATTTAATGGAATACTCAAAATTAGGAAGTAGTCAAATTCCCGTTTCCCGAATCTGCCTTGGCAGCATGACTTGGGGGCTGCAAAATACGCAACAACAAGCTGACCAACAAATCGAATACTCGCTAAGCCAAGGTATTAACTTTATCGATACCGCAGAGATGTACGCAGTACCACCGTCTCCAGACACCTACGGTAAAACGGAAGCAATCATAGGTAACTGGTTAGCTCGCAATCCGCAGCGCCGCCAAGAAGTCATCATCGCCAGCAAAATTGCAGGTCCGGGATTGCCTTGGGTTCGAGATGGCGGGCCAATCACGGGGGAAGCTGTAATTGCAGCGGTTGACGCTTCACTAGCGCGTTTACAAACGGACTATATCGACCTTTACCAACTGCATTGGCCAAACCGAACGACGCCTCACTTTGGCAAGCATTTCCCGAATCATATTCGATTCAGTGATATCGACCGAAAGCAGCATGAAGCGGAGATGCTAGAGATCCTCCAAGCACTAGCGGGCTGCATTAAAGCCGGAAAAATCCGTCATGTTGGTTTGTCTGATGACACCACTTGGGGTATTAACACTTACCTTAAGCTCAGTGAGAAGCATGATTTACCGCGAATGGTCTCTATTCAGAATGAATTTAGCTTGCTGCACGCGAAAGACTGGCCTTATTTGATTGAAAACTGTGTGCATGAAGACGTTGCCTACCTACCATGGTCACCGTTAGCAGCGGGCATGCTGAGTGGCAAATACATTGATGGTGCGAGACCAGAAGGCAGCCGTTGGACGTACATGCAGCGTAAAGGTATTTTCCGCGACACTGAGTCTGCCAATGAGGCCGTAAAAGGATATTTCGAAGTTGCGAACGCTCACGGGTTTACACCGAGCCAACTAGCATTAGCGTGGTGTAATCAAGTTGATGGTGTCACCTCCACTATTATTGGCGCAACCACTATGGAACAACTGAAAGAGAACGTAGCAGCGTTCAGCAAACCGTTGTCAGAAGAGATCCTTACCGATATCAACACAGTGTTTAAGCGCTACCCTGCCCCATATTAATCATACAGGTCAGCTAATCTTGAGTTCAGCTTAATGTTAGATGATTAAATCAGATAAGAGCGCGCTATTTAGTGCGCTTTTCTTTTTTAAGTGGGTTGCTTTTGCTTTTTAGTGGATCGCATTGAGTTATCACGCTTTTGGTTATCCAACCTTTGCTCTATAATGCGCGGGCTTATATCTAGGATAAAAACATGATTTCAAAAAACCAATTAAAACTCCTTCGTGCTTTGGGCCAAAAGAAACAACGTAAAGCCCACGGCCTGTTTCTAGTTCAAGGTGAAAAAAACGTACTTGAGCTGTTCAATAGTGACTTAGTCGTAAAGAACGTCTTTGCTACGGCTGATTTCTTATCTGAAAATCACGCGTCACTGTTTGAGTTTGATTGTGTTGAAGCCTCGCTTGATGACCTAACCAAAGCGAGTACTTTGGTGAGTAACAATGCGGCGATTGCTGTTGTTGAGATCCCAACGTTTGAATTACCAAAAGCTACTGGGTTAATGATTGCACTGGATGGTGTATCTGATCCGGGCAACCTAGGTACGATTATTCGCGTAGCAGACTGGTATGGCATTAAGCATATCGTTGCGAGCAGCGATTGTGCAGACCCATACAACCCGAAAACGATCAGCGCGACCATGGGCAGCTTTGGCCGAGTACACGTAAGCCAAACAGACTTACCTGAATACTTAGAGCAAGCGAACCTGCCTGTTTACGGAGCGTTCTTAGAAGGTGAAAGTGTTCATAAGACGGAATTTACTGCCAACGGTATTTTACTGATGGGCAGTGAGTCTCACGGTATTCGTGAACACGCCGCTAAATTCGTGACAGACAAGATTACGATTCCAGCATTCGGTGGCGCAGAGTCTCTGAACGTAGCAATGGCGACAGGTATTATTCTCGACAACATGCGTCGTCAGCATAGCTAAATTTCATAAGCTAACGAGCCAGTCGACACTGCTCAGATATTAAAAAAGGCGTATTGATTAAATCAGTACGCCTTTTTATTTGAGTTCTTTTCAACAATTACTTTTCTAGCATTGCCAACTTATCAGCGACACCATTCCACTTTTCAGCTTCATCCATCGGTGCTTTGACTTCAGTTTGTACCGGCCAGATTTCGGCAAGCTCGGCATTCACTTCAATAAAGATCTTTTGATCTTCTGGCAGATCATCTTCTTGGAAGATCGCTTGAGCATCGCATTCAGGTACACATAAACCACAATCAATGCATTCGATTGGGTTGATTACCATGAAATTCGGGCCTTCATGGAACGCATCTGCGGGGCATACCGCCACACAGTCTGTGTATTTACATTGAATACAGTTATCGCCTACGACAAATGCCATGATGCTCTGCTCTATAAGTTAGTCAAAATTGAAGAATGGAGGATAATACTCATCCCAAGGCAAAATTCAACATCATACGGCTCTAATATCGTGTCTATTTGCTCCATGTTTCCAAATTAGTATGACAGATAAATCAATTTCTCGTAAAATGCGCGCCATTGTGAGCTTATCGCTTCTTTCAACATCAGCGTTTTCATCAAACTCTGCGTTTAGAAGCGGTCTAGCTAAGACACCTATAAAGACGAGACATCGAAATGATACGTTTAACCGAAATTAAACTCCCTCTAGACCACGAAGAATCAGCCATTCAAGCTGCTATTGAAGCGAAGCTTGGCATTAATTCTGATCAGGTACTTTCTTTTAATATCTTTAAACGTGGCTACGATGCTCGTAAGAAATCAAAAATCTTACTTATCTACACGCTTGATGTTCTCGTTGAAAACGAAGCTGAGTTGTTAGAGCAATTCATTAGCGACCCGCACGTAAAAGTGACTCCCGACATGGAGTACAAATTCGTGGCTAAAGCGGTTGAGAACCAAACTGAGCGCCCTGTCGTTATCGGTTTTGGCCCTTGTGGTTTATTCGCTGGCCTAGTGCTTGCTCAAATGGGTTTCAATCCAATCATCGTTGAGCGTGGCAAAGAAGTTCGTGAACGTACGAAAGACACCTTTGGTTTCTGGCGTAAGCGTACTCTGAACACTGAATCAAACGTACAGTTTGGTGAAGGCGGCGCAGGTACATTCTCTGACGGTAAGCTTTACAGCCAAGTTAAAGATCCAAAGCACTACGGCCGTAAGGTAATCGAAGAATTCGTAGCTGCTGGCGCACCAGAAGAAATTCTATACGTAAGTAAGCCACACATCGGTACCTTTAAACTGGTTACCATGATCGAGAAGATGCGTGCTTCTATCATTGAGCTAGGTGGCGAAATCCGCTTCAGCACTCGCGTTGATGACGTTCACATGGAAGACGGTCAAATCACTGGCTTGACGCTTTCTAACGGTGAAGAGATCAAATCTCGCCACGTTGTACTGGCTGTTGGCCATAGTGCTCGTGATACGTTTGAAATGCTGCACGAACGTGGCGTTTACATGGAAGCTAAGCCTTTTTCTGTTGGTTTCCGTATCGAACATAAGCAAGCGATGATCGATGAAGCTCGCTTCGGTAAAAACGCAGGTAATCCTATCTTAGGTGCAGCGGACTACAAATTAGTACACCACTGTAAGAATGGCCGCACTGTATACAGCTTCTGTATGTGCCCGGGTGGTACTGTGGTTGCCGCGACTTCTGAAGAAGGCCGCGTAGTAACCAACGGCATGAGCCAATACTCACGTGCAGAGCGCAACGCAAACAGTGCCATCGTTGTGGGTATCGACCCAGAGCGAGATTACCCAGGTGATGCACTAGCAGGTATCCGTTTACAACGTGAATTAGAAAGTGCCGCTTATGTTCTAGGTGGCGAGAACTACGACGCCCCTGCACAGAAAATCGGTGACTTCCTGAAAGGTCGCGATCCAAGTGAGATCGGTGAAGTAAAACCATCATTCACACCAGGTATCCACCTAACTGATATTTCAAAAGCACTGCCTGATTTTGCTATCGAAGCAATTCGTGAAGCAATCCCAGCGTTCGAGAAGAAGATCAAAGGCTTCTCTACGCCAGACGGCCTGCTAACGGGTGTTGAGACGCGTACGTCTTCTCCTGTCTGCATCAAACGTGGCAAAGACTTCCAAAGCATCAACCTTAAGGGCTTCTTCCCGGCTGGTGAAGGCGCAGGCTACGCTGGTGGTATCCTATCTGCTGGTATCGATGGTATTAAGGCTGCGGAAGCGCTAGCGATATCAATGGCTGAACAAAACCAAGCTGAGAAAATTGAGATCGCTTAGGCACTTTCGATAAAGCAAAGCTAAATTGCGATTAACCAAAACTAAAAATCCAGTGTCTTGTAGACACTGGATTTTTTATTGCATACGGATTATCTAGATTTACTCGGTATCGACGGGCTTTACTTACAAGTGTTTTTTGACCAGTTCACACCATCATTTGAACACTCAAACAGACTTGTCCCATTCTGGTAATAATAACCTCTAGTCCAGTTACCTTGAGAATCTTTAGACGTTATCGTCTGAGTATAATCAAAAGGTGTATTTTCAATGTGCGCATATTTATGACGAGTCCAACTATCTGAACCGTGTGCAGTGTTCTCATTGAAATCAACTGATAGATAGTTTAATACATCAAAGTCGCTTCGTGAGATATTAGATAAAGTATCACCTAAATTGACCCACTCAGGGTAAGGAGCATTTGAACCATAATGGTACTTCACCTGAGTTTGAGTAAACTGGTCTTTATAATCACCAACAACATCTGACGTTAAAGTTTGGCTAAATCCATTACCCACACTTTGAGTGGAACAGCTTTCCCAATCAGGCTGTTGAGACCAACCACTATTCTTTACACCAAAGGTGGTTAGTGAATTGGGTTGCACCTGTTGTTTAATTGTTTCCTGAACTGAACACGAGTGCTGCGTTCCATCACTGCTCAATGAAAACCAAGCTTCCTTGTCATATTCCAAACCATTTTTCTTCTGGCTATTACGCTCAATGTGCTTATTTAATTCTAGTTCTGTTTGTAGATCAGCTGACACTTCATGTTCAATAACAATCAGCTTGTCAGCGGTCATCACTGTTTTAACTTTATACCACTTATTAATTTCGTTCTTTTTAGAATAGTCCCAATGCTCCCAATAATAATCAACATAGGCTTGCTGAGCTTTGGGGTTTTCTTTTTGAATATCTTTAGTCTCTTGATACGACTTTTTAATGGCTGGCATCATTTTCTGCGCTAATTCATAAAGCTCAGTGTTTTGGGCTTTGACGAAGTCGCCATACAAGTCTTTCACTGCAATGTTATATCGATTCGCAATTCGGAAATCATGTTCCTTAACATTTTGGATAATGCTATTTTGAGTGTTTACAGCTTGCTTCAAAGCGGAACAACTGTTTAAACCACCTTTATATAGGTCGGCTTGGATCTGATTCCATAAAACGGTAGTAAGTGGCGTAGTAGATTTAATTTCTTGGTCAGAACTCACTGTCATTACTGGTGGGAAGACCAATTGATAAGGTTCAGTAATCGGCGAGTTAGGGCTATCCGCATCAATAGCACCAACCGGAACATTCACTACAATTGGGGCATAGTCCATACAGTCAGAGTTAGAACCAGTTAAAGACAATTGATAACTGCCTTCATCGTCCGTGATACTACTTGGCTCTCCCTCATCCAATACACCATTATAATTGATGTCTAGAAACGCGGTTGCACCGGAAATATACCCGTCAATGGCAACACCTTGTAAGGTTTTTGTTTGAGGAGCGGGAGCACTTGTACTGCTGCTACCACCGCCTCCCCCCCCGCCACAAGCAGCAAGACCACCAGCTATAAGTGCGATAGAAATAAGCTTAAGTTTCATTCGATGAGATCCTAATAAAATACATTAATAAGTAGGGTTGCCATTGGGGGGATGACCGAGAATGACTGTGATAGTCATGACCAGCCATAATAACGATTGGTATTCAAAAGAAACATGAAAGAGTGCTAGCCGATTCGTGCATGTTTTCATTTTGAACAGAAACTAAAAAATGGGTAAATGGAGTAAAAATGGACTAACTACTTCTCGCTCGAAGTTATCCAAAGCTTATAAAAATCACTATAACCGGTTTGGTTAACCTCTACGCCATGAACCTCAACACTATTAAAAACCTTCTCTTTACCGTGAAATAACGGACAAAGTAACTTCTGTTGATAAAACGAATCTTCAATCTCTTTCAAGTCGCTCATTAGGTTCTCGCCACTCACAGCGGCTCTAACTCTCTCGCAATGCGCCTTCATCTCAGAACTGTTGAAAATGAATCTAAGCCCAGATGAAGCAAGTAGCCAATCGTAAAGGCCATAATCGGCTGGCTGTTCGATAACTTCTTCAATGAATAACAAGTCTGCCGACTCACTCATGGAGCTAGGGTCACTGATGTTGGGAAGCTCAACAACTTCAATAGCAACACCTGTCTTTACAATAGTTTGTTGTAGCCAATCAGCCATCTCTTGAAGTAAAGGAATCGTCATTCTAGGTCGTGTTAGGACAACAGTGCCCGTCAAATTAGGAATTGGATTACTGGACGCTAGTTCGCTAAGCGAGAAAGACAAGTCATCGGCCACCATATCAGCATCGAACTCTTTACTACTGGACTTAATAAACGATACCAGCCTGTCGAGTTCTTCAGGGGTTATACCTGATTTTTCTCTACGATTAACCGCAAGATACGAAAGTGCATTGATGGTGGTTTCTTCAGCGACGCCAGATTGATTAAAACTCAGAGTGTGGTCATTTAAACCTTCTATGTCGGTAAGCGTTATTTGTTCTAACAAGGCATTTTGAGCAAAGTAACCTCGGTGACGTTTAAGAACCAAGCGCTCTTCGCTCCAATCATCCAATGAGAAAGGTCCTGTTCCGATATAGGCACTGCGGCCACTCGAAAAATAGGTACGCTTACGACGATAAATAGACGCGTGTGGACTAGTCAAAGCATGGAGAAACATTGGGTTTGCGTATGTCAGCTCAATAGTCAGTTGTTTATCACCCACCACTTGAACATCACTGACCTGATCAAATAAAGACTGTACCGGACCTTCAATATTTTTTAGCTGCAACAAACATTGAGCAACATCTTTGGCCGTTAAAGTTTCACCGTCATGGAATAACACATTCGGTCTCAACCAAAAATGCAGAAAGCGCCCTTCCATCTTCCAATGGTGCGCGAGGCTCGCTTGGGGATTTCCATCATGATCTTGGACGAGTAGCGTATTGTAGAGGCTTCTTAAGATGTGATGTTCACCAGTTCGGTATGTTTTGGCTGGCTCAAGGTTATCGACCCACGGATATTGAGTGATCAGTAAATGGTCATGTTGTTGATTGAACAGACTATGTTTTTCAGTCGCTAGCGTCAGTGCCTTTATTGCCGCATCACCATAGCTTTCTAGAAGACGGGGAATAACATTAAAGCCCCCCTGTTCTAACTGAAGCGCTAACACTTGTTCTAATGCTTCGGGAAAGCTGACCAAAATTCTAAATTGGCTAAGCTTCCCTCTCCCTTTAGACGGAATCCAACAAATCCAGCGATATTCCGATAAGCATTTAAGAATGATCGAAGTGTTTCTGCGAGAAGTCGATAGCGAGTGTTCGAGATCATCGATCGTTAGATGATACTCTTCACCTATTTCATACTTTGCAATAAGTTGTTGAAGTCTACGTAAGTTAGCGTCGTTCATTGAATTCCAGACTAAAGCTGTATGTCAAATGTCATTAATATCAGTATGAATTTATAAATTCAACTTTACACTGAAATATCTATAACAAGTTTTGGCTTTAAATATCAATAAATTAGATAAAAAAGCCTTTAATCACTCCGTTTTACTAGGGCTCCACTTACCTTCATGAATCGCTGAATTCACGTCTCTTCTTGGTAACCAACCCATGGTTTCAAGTTCTGGCTTATCTTTGATAGTGGTCAACGTAACCAATGCACAGGTACGCCACAATATCGATGTTTTCTGGTATATCTAATGCGTCTCGTAGTGTTGAGTCGTGCATGATACTCACCCACCCTAAGCCTAGGTTTTCGGCTCTAGCTGCCAGCCATAAGTTTTGAACCGCACACACGGTGCTGTACAGATCCATCTCTTGTTTGATGGTTCTACCTAACACGACCTTTCCGGTTCGGTTGCGATCGCAAGTCACACAGATACCGATAGGCGATTCAACAATACCTTCAAGCTTTAGGCGCTTATACATCGCTTGTTTTTCATCGGTGAACATTTCCGCGGATTCTGCATGAGCCTGATTAAAACCGGCTTTGATTTGTTGTTTGGTTTCGATATCACGGACAACGACAAAGTCCCAAGGCTGCATAAATCCAACACTGGGAGCATGGTGCGCTGCGGTTAGCACACGCATCAAAACGTCTTCTGGGATCTCATCAGGAAGAAACTGACCACGAACATCTCGGCGAGAAAAAATCGTTTTATATACTGCATCGCGTTCATTCGGCGTAATTTCCATACATCCCTGTCTTATCGTCGTCTTATTGAGCCAGTATTATCCAACTAAAGTGTGTATGTTGCTAGGGCGTGTTGACCTTTCGTGGTTAAATTTTGTTCGAGATAAAAGCGTTTTAATCGCGGCGAGGGGGAAGTAGCCTAGTCATTCTAAGCAAATCTCCCTCAACAAAGAGTAAAACGCTTTTAGCCGAACCCTTCGGGCAGCGTTTGCTGGTCATTTCTACTACGTTATCGGCTTCTCATGTAGGCTAGCTACACATCAAAG
>NZ_JBFRVX010000035.1:0-16647 GCF_041475345.1 Vibrio sp. 10N.222.48.A3
ACGCACCCAGCGCACCCTCCTTGTCGGGCTTGGCGTTGCTGTCTCGACACTTCTTATCACTCAGCCCGCTCTGGCTGCCGATATCTTCGCGTCAGGTAAACAAGCCATGAAAGACTCGGCGGGCAAAGGCTCTGCGGTTGAAACCGCGATGCTGGGGACTGGGCTTGCGGGGGCGGTCGTCACTGGACTGATGAGCCGTAACTGGTTTGCGGCCGTTGGCGGGTTCATTGGCGGCTCAGTCTTGTGGAATGTTGGAGCACCACTCGTCGGCTTAGGCTAAGGAGTCACAATGGAAGACCCTCATCAGTTTTTTTCTATTCCAAAACACATGAACAAAGGTCGTCGCTGGCTCGGGTTCCCAGTTGATGAACTCGTGCCTGCCCTCTGCATTTTTGGCCTCTCATTCTGGCTTAAACACGAAATGATAGGGCTGACGTTATCGCTGGCTTGGTTTGGGGGATTACGTTACATCAAAGCGCAATACGGTGACAACATAGTTACCTTGTCACTTTATTGGTGGGGGGCTTCCTTTGTCCATCCCACCCTCTTTAAGCGTACCCCCTCAGCCTGTCGTCGTTACTGGATTTTCTAAGGAGACCCTTCATCATGGATCCGTTTGTTAAACGGGATAAGCTGGCCGTCAAAAGCCTCCTCAATCTTTTTTTGAGTGCAGGCTTTCTTGTTATGCTTATCACTAACCTGGTGTTGGGTTACACCAGTTATCAAGCCCTTACCCATCAAAGCCGAACCCTAGTCCCGCCCACCCTCTCTCAAGCCTTTACGGTTTCGGATGGCGCGGTCGATGAACCTTATCTTGAGCAAATGGCGGATTATCTTCTCTACCTGAAACTCAACATCACGCCGGCAAGCGTTGGACGTCAGTTTGGTCAGTTACTTGAATATTTAGACGAGACAAGCTGGTACAACGTTCAACCTAAGCTGCTTCGAGAAGCCACGGTGGTTAAAAAAGATAACATCAGCAGCCAATTTTCTGTCGAGTTGGTCCGAATTTCTCTCGACACTCTCCAAGTACAACTCTACGGGAAACTCCAAAAGCACGTAGGCCAACGCGCACTAGATCCGGAGATGAAGTGGTATCAAGTCAACTTTAGCTATGACCAAGGCGTCATAGGTTTACTCTCCATTGAAGAAGTCGAGGTCAACACCGATGAATCTTTATGAGCAATCATTCACCCCATCGCAGCAATGGCACCCTTATTTTTTATCCATCGCGCTTTGGGTGGTCTTTTTCATCCCCTCTTTTGCCCTGGCTGAAAATGCCGCCATGGTGAGCTATGAGTTTGACGAAGGCGACACGATCCCCTTGTCACTCTCTTCCATTAACGTGAACCGTTTACTGGTCAACAATGACCGTATTATTTCGATCGTCTGCCCGAAAGGGTTTTGCACCTCAACGGGCAACCAAAAAGACGCTTCCGGCTCCATCACCTTAAAAATTAACCTTCCCTTACCGTTTACCGCGCACCTGACGACAGAGAAAGGGCGATTGTTTGCGCTGTTTATTACCCCCAAAGCTACACCATCTTTGGTCACGGAGTTTGTTTGGTCGCAAAATTACAAAGAGCAGCAAAGCCCGATTGAGCAGGCGGCGGATTATCCCGCCGCCATGACAGCGCTCACCAAAGCCATGATACGTTTTGTCCATGATGGCGCTCCCATTGCTGGTTTTAAACGTCACGACGTTGACCCCAAAACCTTACCCAAAGATGAAGCGTCACTGGCCATCATCCCTCAAACGGTCTTCGTGGGCCGTCATTATTCTGGGGTGGTTTATCAGCTCAAAAATCAAAGCCGCAGTGACATGGCGCTGACCACCGCGCAGTTCTACAGCTATTCCGCACGCTCAGCCGCGCTCGATGCCTATCAATTAAAACCTGGGCAAACTACCACGCTCTATCTCATTACTGGAGGAGGCGCCACCCATGCTCGATAAACAAAAAGACGCCTTGGGCCGTTTTAAGAAACGCGTCTTCAAAGACACCGACGGGGACTTTGAAGACGGCGGCACGATCAATGCCGTGACAAGAAAGCGCAATCGCACCATTACGCTCACGGTATTGCTGATATTGACCGCCCTGGCTTTTGTTGTTTGGCGGTTAACACTGTCTCCCCAAGCGCCAAGCAAGGGCATTCAAGATGTCGGATTTGGCGCTGTCGTCACCGATGATTTTACCGACAAAGACAACCAGTCCGCCCTGACGTTTCAACAAGACAAAATCAACCAAATAGAACAAAGCTTAGCGCGGTTTGAAGGCACATTAAGTCGCTTTGGACAAAGCTTAACCTCTGAGTTAGAGAACATTAAAAAGGCCAATGAGCGCGATACAAAATCGCAACTGACAGAGCTTGAGCAGCAGATGCAACAAAAGCTCGATGAAGTTGACGCGCTCAAGGCGCAGCTTGAGACGCAATTAGCCTCAACCCTCAAGGCAGGCGATCCTTCGACTCAACACGGCATCGAGACCAACCAGGGAGACACCTTTGGCCAATACAAACTGCCCCCAAGACCGGCCATTAATAGCAACATGGATAACGCCAAGGTGAATGAGTTCCAGTACCAAGAGCAAGATGATGTGGCCTTTAGTGGTGATGCCTTTGATAGCTTTGAATTTCACTGGCAAGCCAGTGTCGAGGAGAAACAATCCCGTCGCACGACCGATAACTACGTGCCAACCGGCACCTTTGTGACCGCCGTAATTACCGGCGGCGCTGATGCTAATGGGGGCGTCTCTGGACAAGGGGATACCTCACCGATTGTCTTTCAGACAGTCAATCAGGGGGTCTTACCCAACGGTCAGGCCTCTAAATTGAAGGATTGCACGATCACCGGCGCCGTCTACGGTGAGATCTCATCCAGCCGCGGCGTCGCTCGCACCAGTAGAATGAGCTGCATACAACCCAATGGCGATATTCTCGATATCCCCGTCAATGCGACCGTGTTTAACTTTGGTCGCAATGGTATTCGCGGTACCACCATTTTGAAAAACGGTAAGATCGTTCAAATGGCCGGCATTGCGGGGATCTTGCAAGGCGTAGGGGATGCAGGTAAAGCGCTGGCACAAACCACGACACCGACGGCGCTCGGCCCAAGTCAAAGCATCAACAGCGATAAAATTGGCTTGAATCTGCTTGGCGGCGCCACGGAGAGCGTTGGCAGCAAATTGGCGGACTACTACATCAAACTGGCCGAACTCTATCATCCGATAGTGGAAGTCAATCCTGGTGCCATCGTCAATATTGTCTTTTTGGAAGGCTTTCCATTAGATCCATTGCTGGCCGATGAATACGAAACGCGTATGAATGAGCAGCGTGAGCAAGTCTCCAACAGCAATCAACTGTTAGATGTCATTACCAACACCCCCTCTCTTCCACCAACCACTCAAACCGCCCCCATCAACCCTTTAGCGCAAAAAATCACCCAACAAGGGTTAAGCCGCGTGGGCTTTGGGCGTGAGGAATCACCATGAATAGGCACGCTTTGTTTTCACTATCGATACTCTTAGGTCTGACCGGTTGTAGCGCGGGCTTTGAGAGCGAATACAGTTGCGATCAGGTCGGCGGCGTTTCAGGTTGCGTCACCATGAACGAAGTTCGAGACAACGTATACGGTTATACCGGAGGCAGTGGTAACGCCACGGTCTCTTCTCAAGCGCGTCTCGCCCCACCTTCCGCCTTTACCTTACTGCCAAGGCGCAATCGAGAGGGGGAGCCAGAGCGAAGCCAAGAAGACGTTAAAAAACTCACCGTCTTCCCTTTCATCGACAAAGACAATCACTACATCGATACGATGGATGTTTACTTTGTCTTAGACGATAGCCGTTGGTCTGGGCGCCCTGCGCGCGCGATTTGGAAAGATTGATTAGGAAAAAATAATGAAACGAACCTTAAAAATCATTGTTATCACGGGCGCGATATTATGGGGCGCATTACTGAGCAGCGCCTTGGCACAAGTGGCGCAGTTTATCACCTCGCACGATGACGCCAGAGATCACGTTGTGGCGCGCTACATCGAGTCTCAGCCCTCTCTAGATAAGGGGGCGCTCCATCAAGCGGTCCAAGATTGTGCCGTGCACCCTAACATTAAAATCGAAAAAGAGATCGCTTCAGAGACGCGCCTTTCTCCACTCAAACTCAGCCTATACGAATGCTTACAAAAAAAAGGGCATCGTGAGCTTGCTCACCGCCTTCAACTCAGTGATGAAGCAATGCAAAGTGTCAGTTGGCCATTGTCTTTGTTTTGGTAAAAAATAGAAAAAGGGGTCCCCCCATGTTTTCCACCTCACGCAGTGGCTTATCCGCCTTATTTCAAGAGGCCAAGCAAGCCCAGAACCACCTTCACCATGAACTGCCGTATCGAGACTACGATCCCATTGAGCGGGTGTTCGACAATACCCACTCTCGCGGTTTTGGCTTTAAAATCAGTGTCCTTGGGGGCGCTAACGACGATTTAATTCAGTCGTTAAGCCACCTCATGGGGGATTTGCCTGCAGGGGATAAATGGGACTATCAAGTGCAGCTGTTTGGTCACAACCGAGTGGCGCACTATCTCGAAGGAAACCAAGCTCTACTCAGTCAGCGAGGCGGTATCTGCCAGAAGCTGGCTAACGATGACGCCATTTACGCCCACTACGCCGCGCAGCACGGTTTTTTACACCGACAAAAAAACAATCGCTTTGATTTGCGCGATTACGACGCGTTCTTTTTTGTCTCCACCACGGAAAAAGACCCACAAGAGCTGCTTGATGCGCGAATGACTCTAGAGACAGGACTGGCGCAGCTTGGTTTTGATTTACTGCCCGTCACGCCTGAGATGTTGCTGACCGATGTGAGTGATATCTTAAACTTTGATAAACGACAAGACCGGCCAAAGGAAAAAGGCTACAACCCGTTAGAGCCTTTGAACCTGCAAGCCCTCTCTCCCGATACCGAAGCGTTAACGCATCGTGGCCATATCGCCACCCGTCATACCAATGACCAAGGGGAGGAGGTGCGCACACGGCTGGTCAATTTGGGACTTTCTCGTCTGCCTGGGGATTATCGCTTGTACGCCTTACCTGAGGCCTTTTCTTCTCTTCGCAACGTTTCTCGTAATATCACTTGCCCTCACCGCGTCACGTTGAGCTTTCGTAATGAGCCAACCGGTAAGCAAAATGCGGATAACGATAATAAGATAAAAGACTTAACCAAGACGGTGAACAGCCAAATGGCGCTGCTGGCTCCAACAGCGGAAGATGAGCTCAAAGAGCGAAAAGCCCTACAAAAAGGTCTGTTGTCTAAAGAGTTTACCATTGCGTCTATGGTCCTCACGGTCTCCCTGTTTACCGATAAGACCCACCAGAAAAAAGACACCCAAGCGGCGAAGGAGTCATTCAGCCATGCTGGCCTTGATATCATTCCCCTGAAAATGAATCAGCCGCAAGCGCTGCTTTCAACGTTGCCTTTTATGATGAGCGAAGGGTTGTGGGGCGATTGTAAAAAAGCCGGCCGAGTTCGCACGTTAAAAAGCTCTAATCTGGTGAACCTCTTCCCTCTCATCATGGATTTTTGTCAGTTAAAAGGCGGCGTATTGCTGCCCACGATGCGCCAGCAAATTTCTTTCTTTAACCCTTTCACCTGTGGCAGTGATAACCAAAATATCGCACTGACTGGCGGCTCAGGCGCAGGGAAAAGCTTTCTGGTTCAAGAGATTGCCGAAACGGTTTACGCCATGGGCGGTAAAGTGTGGATCCTCGATAAAGGGGCCAGCTATAAAAAATTGACGCTCAGCCTTGGGGGGACGTACATGACGCACGCCAACATCTTCTTAAATCCCTTCACGCATTTAGGCGCCATGCAAAGTGCTGAGTTTGAGTTTGTGGATGATGACGGTAGACCGGTCGACCCCATGATGGAAGCGCTCGATAATATCACGGCGTTGTTTGCCACCATCGCGTCACCCTACGTCCCACTGACGGCGTTTCAACAAAGCGTCTTAGGCGATGCGATAGTGACGGCATGGGAGCGTAAAGGTAATCAAGCCTTGGTGGATGATGTCAGAGACGCCTTGATTGAGATTGCTGGAGAAGAAAGCGACCGACGCATCAAAGACATTGCGGTGCAACTGAAAAAGTTCTGCACCGACGGCATGTACAAAGATGTGTTCAACAAGCCCTCCATGCTCGACCCCAGTGTGGAAATCACCACGCTGGAGCTGGATGGGTTTCCGCCTGCTGTGCTCAGACCCGTGATTTTTGCGTTGATGGTGTCGATTAACCAGCAGATGTACCTGGCTGGCTCTCGCTCTACCCCAAAGCTGTGCATCATTGAAGAAGCCTGGAGCCTCCTCTCTGGGGCAAACGAGCAAGCGAGGGAGTTCATCAACACCGGTTATCGCACCGCCCGTAAGTTCGGCGGCGCTTTTTGTACAGTGACTCAAGGGATTGAAGACTTCTTTAGCAACGAGGAAGCCAAAGCCTGCTACAACAACTCCGATATCCACATCATTCTTCGTCAAGGGGAAGGGTTTGATGAGTATCTGATCCAAAACCCGGATGCCTTCTCACCGTTTGAGCAGCGCCTCATTAAAAGTTTCGCTCCGTCTGCCGAAGCGGGATACAGCAGTGCGCGCATCAAAGCGGGTGGCCATGTCACCTATCACCGCTTTTTCGCCTCTCCGGTGAAACGCGCCATGTTCTCAACCGAGCCTAAGGAGTTTGAGTATTGTGAAAATCTTTATAAACAAGGCCACTCACTGGAGCGCGCCATTGAGCAAACCTCCAGGCACTTTTATGGCAAAGACATTGACGCCTTTAATCAAGCCATTGGGGCGAGCGCTTAAATCCCCCCTTTTTCTTTTGGTCGCTGGACTGGCAACGACAAATGCCGCTGGAAAGAACTTGGGCCAAGTGGCCCCTATCTTCCCCATCGGTGAGATTGACATGCTGGAGTGGATTGACCAAAGACTGAAAGGGTTTGAGGCCAGTGGTCAATTAGCGGACATGCAAAACGAGTTCACGGAGCGCGCCAAGCAAAGCATTGCAAACCCACCGCCCGTTGCAGGCTTAACCACCACGATCAACCCCCGCACCTTTTACGTTGACCCAAGCATCACCCTCCCTAAAGACATTATCGCCCCCACTACAGGAGCCGTGATTGCCAAAGCGGGCACCAGAGTGAACCCCTTTGATACCCGCACTTGGCCAAAGGTCGACGGTCAAAACGTTCTACCACGATTTGAGTTAAGTAAGGTGCTGGTCTTTTTTGATGCCAGAGACGCGCAGCAACGAAGGTTCGCTAGCGAGTATCAAAACGCCAAGCCAATCAAGTGGGTACTGACAGGAGGCAGCCCGAATAAAATGGCGACCTTATTGGACGCAAGAATGTATTTTGCGCAGCAAGGCCACTTAACCCAATCGCTTAACATTACTCACGTCCCAGCGATTGCCTACCAAGAAGGCACGCGCTGGCGCATCGATGAGGTGAACGTATCGGGTTTGCACCCCTTGGCGATAGAGCAATAACAATGACATCGCATTGGAAGTGCGCACCTCCCTTGATCATGCTTCCAGTATGACGCTTTTTTCTCTTAACCAAGCTCGCTTTTGGCGGCGATAATGGGGCGAAGCCTCTTGTCGAGACAAAAGGAGTACCACGCTCGGCGTGGAAAAAGGACACCCCATGACACAACGACACTTTCGTTTACTGTTGTGCTGCCTATTGGTTTTTATTGCCCCATCAACCCTAGCAGCCAGTGCGGCGTGTAAAAGCCGTTTTATTAACCCCATGACCGATATTTGTTGGGATTGCTTGTTTCCGATGACGATAGGCTCAGCCACCGTCATGCCCTCTAAGTACCCCGATACGCCCAATCCCACACTGCCTATCTCTTATTGCCCTAAACCGCCGCCTATCTTTGTGCAAATAGGCATCAACATTGGCTATTGGGAGCCTTATGCCTTAACCGATATCACGCGCGTCCCTTACTGTATGGTGAACATGGGCGTGCAAATGTCCGGCGCTAACACTCAGCGTATCGGTGGGCGCGTGACCGCCCGTGAGAGTGACAGCAGTGACGGAGGCTTTTATCACGCCCATTGGTATAAGTACCCCGTCATTTATTGGCTGCAACTGATGCAATCCACCGCCTGCATGGCCACGGACGTTTTTGATGTGGCCTACATGACGGAAATTGACCCACTTTGGGACGACGATGAGTTATCCCTCATTCTCAATCCCGAAGCGTTACTGTTTGGTAACTTGGTTGCGCAGCTTGCTTGCGTGCCCGAAGCCCTGTTGACCTCCACTAATACTGCCTTACCTATTGATGCGTTATTTTGGTGTTTAGGCTCACAGGGCAGTGCCTATCCGCTCACCGGCACCACCAACTATCGAGACACGCCCATCCAGGCGGCGACACTCTTGATGGAAAAGCTGAACTACAAACTGCACCGGCAAGGGATCATCTGGGAGACGCGCGGCGAAGATGGCGCGATTTGTTATCAATATCCCGATCCTATTTTGCCAAAATCTCGTTATCGGTATCAAATGTCGGGGCCTATTCCCGATGCCGCCTGGTGTCACCCGTACACCACGACAACCACACTCTGGGAAGCCGGCCATGACAACCCGGTGACAGGGGATAACTTTGGTTTTGTACAATGGCGAAAGCGCAACTGTGTCTTTTTATAAGGTGACGCGATGATGCCCATTCTTCCCCACAAAAATGAAACGGACCTATTTATTGCCAGTCACCCTGACTCCCTTACCGATTTTTTAAAAACAGAGCTCGCCAACAACAAGCACATTTACTGCTGTTTCCCGCTCTCGCAGTTTTGCTTCTCGTTTTGTCGCGATCTCAAGGCTCGTAAGGTGCTGTCAATCAGCTTCCAAAACGCTCACACCCTCTACCCACCCTTTCAGCGGCCATAATTAAGGGGCTACTATGACCATTCCATCTTTTGAGAGCGCCTTTGGACGCTCACTTGTTTTTCTGTGTTTTTTTATTGCGTTACCCACCCAGGCTTACACTGAGCAAGAGCTCAAAGCCTTTGCCAAGCTTGAGCAAGAAATGACTCAACAACCGGAGGCTTCGAAGGCGGGGTCCACTGACGACATACAAAATAAAGCCCAGGCTTATCGAGAAGAAGCGCTGACTCTCAGCCGCAATGTTCAAGATTTGATAAAAGATGAGAGCCTGTCCCCCTTATTGGGGCGACAAAAGCCCACGCGCCACCCTGACCAAGCCCCAAAAGGGGTAATGGTGTTTGTGTCACTCACCATGCCCAAGACCGCGCTCAAGCAGCTTCTGATGCAAAGTGAGCACTTAGGCGTGCCACTGGTGATACGCGGTGTCTTACCTGAAGGTTTTCCGGCCACGGCCAAGCGGATCGAGGCCTTGATACGCTCCCCCAATAAGGCGCCCATTCAAAGCGGCTTTTCCATCAGCCCTGATTGGTTTAAGCAATTTGATATTCATCGCGTACCGGCCTTTGTTTCGGTCAAACAAAACCGCTGCTTACCTAAGCAGCCTTGCAAAGCCAGTGACTACGACATCCTTTACGGCAACATTTCACTTTACCAAGCTCTGGATTACCTCGCGGCCGGGGATGCGCAGCAAAACATTCATCCACTGTTGCGCACGCTCTATGCCCAATAACCCTCTCTCACCCCAACTTTTGATGAGGTGCTCCTTATGCGCATTGACCTCTGGGCTGCGCTCACGCTCAGTTTTTTATCTACTCTCGCTCTTGCCAGCGAACAACACACCTTTACCGAGAGCGCCAATTGGGCGAAACAAACGGCAAGCCAAGCTCTCACGCCTCATGCGCTTCCGCTCAATGTCGATGACTATTGCAAAGACGCCACGTGTCGAAAAGAGATCCGCAGTCCAAAAGAATCCACACTGTCAGACAGTGAGATCAATGCACAAAAAGGGACAGAGTTTGTGACCAATGGATTGGCTCAAGACATCAACGCGAACTTCAATAAAGGTCGACCCGATATTAAAGACGACCCGGCGATGCGCTTTGCCTTACTTGGCCAAGAGAATGCTTTTGAAATCACTCATGGTCTCTCAAATGCCTATGTGGATTGTGAGAGCGGCTCCCAATGCGTCATCGATAACATCACAAAACAATGTCACCGACCGACTCACAACCCGGTCCCGTGTGACAAAGTCCCTGTCGCCTCCGTGGTCACCAGCAAGGTGAGCTACCGTTGTCCATCCGGCTGGACAAAACAAGGGATTGATTGCCAACGCCCCTTCCCACAATGCCGATACAATAATAAACATTATGTGAGGCAAACGAGAGGTGATGGCATTTTCTCATCGTCAGGAACCATGTATTTATGGGGCGGTAAGAGTGTCTATCCCAACCAAGGCTACACGCTTGGCGAGTTAAAACAGACCTATCACGTTAATTGGCAAGCGAGCGAACACTGGGATAAACGCTACGAGATTTGTCGACCCACCACACAAACGAAAAAAGCCACGCTAAGCTGCTCAAACGGGTTCACCTTATCCGGCGGGAACTGCATCAAGAACACCATGACCTGGCGAACACAATGCCGCCTGATGAACTCGTGCAATGTCACTCATCAGCAATGCATTGAAGGTCGAGCCACCCGCACCATTAATGGTATTCCCACCACGCTCAATTGTTGGAAATATCGGATAGACCATCATTGTGACCGCCCTAATACCTGCGCAAACCTCCCGAAAGACTGTACGACTCAAACTCAACATTGCAGCCTTAAGCAAAATGGGGTGTGCATCGAGCAAGAGGTCACAAAGCGTTGTGTTGAGAAGACATGCCGAGCCACTGATCTGCAATGTGGGGAGCACTCCTTCTGTCTTGACGGGGAGTGTTACGAGGAGGCGCCCAAATTGAATAACAATTTTGATAAGTCCGTTGCGGCACTGGCAGGGCTTGCCGAAGCCGTGAAAGACATCGGCGACCCACCCAAAATATTCACGGGAAAGCCGATGAAATGCAGTAAGAAACTCGCGGGCTTCAACGATTGTTGTAAAGACTCAGGATGGGGGCAAGGATTGGGAGCGAAATGCAGCGAAGCGGAAGAAGCGCTGGGGGAAGCCAAAGAGAAAGGCTTAACCCTGTACGTGGGGCAATACTGCGCCAAGAAAGTGCTGGGTGTCTGCACCCGTAAAAAGCGCAGTTACTGCGTTTACGACAACAAGCTGGCCAAAATCATCCAAGAGCAAGGGTCTCTTCAGCAACTGGGTAAACGGTTAGGCAGTGCTAAAAATCCCACCTGCGCCGCTATTACGCCCGAAGAACTGGGTCAAATCAATTTTGAATACATTGATTTTAAAGAGTTCTACCCGGAAATGCGTGCCAACACCAACCTCCCCAACTTTGATGAAATCAAGAAACGACTTCAAAGTGCCACGGGCGGATAACCGCCTCCACGGAATCAAGGTCTATGATGATGAAAAAACCTCTGCTTTGCGTCATTACCCTAGCGCTGCTGACTCACCTCCATCCAGCTCTTGCTCAAGAAACCCCTCCTGGGTGGCGCTGGTACAACGAGCCAAAGGCAATGCCCGTAACGCCCAAACCTAAGCCGCTACCAAGCAACACTCAAACCACCGTATCAAGCCCTAAAACGTTATCGGCGACCGAACAGATGGCCTGGTTTCACTCTGTGCATATTGAAGCGCAAAACGACGCGGCCATTCATCCCAAAGATAAAGACAAGCTCGCGAAGTTTTTAGCGTTAAATCATTTTATCACGGACCAAACCGACCAATTAGGCATGACCTTTAAAGCGCTGCTGCTCGAAAGACCTGAGTTCTCTTACACCAAAGACCATCCGACAGAGCAAGCGGCAAGACAGGTGTATTTAGCACTGGAGGATAAGAAGAAGACCGACGCGGTTGAAAAGATGAAACAAGACGGATGGGGCTTTTTCTTTGTTTATGAAGGAAAAGATGCGCTAAGCCAGCAACTCGCCCCGTCCATTCAAGCGTTTGCTGACCAATACCATTTTGAGCTCCTTGGGATCAGTAATGATGAAACCTTCATCACTCACCTCAAAGAAAACCGCCACAACCAGGGAAAAGTCACGGTGCCTTTTACGCCCGCCTTGATTTTGGTGCATCCAAGCACTGGAGAGATGAAGCCACTGGCGTACGGCTGGATAAGCCAAAATGATTTAATTGGGCGCTTTTACAACGTCGCCACCCACTTTGAGCAATCGGATTTTTAAAGCCACTCAATCCATGTAAAACCACCCAAACGTAAGGAGGCGCTATGCCATTTCTTCGTACCCTTGTGCTTGCTTTTTTGATTCATGCCGCCAGCGCACACGCTGCCATGCAAAACCAATATGCCCTAGTGTTCTTTTTTGAAAGCACCTGCCCGTACTGCCATAAGACCGCCCCTAAAATCACTCGTCTTGGCGAGCGATTTCAATTGCCGGTTTACGCCTTCTCTGTTGATGGGCCGGGCCTTCCAGGGTTTGAGGTCCCTATTCCTGTCACACCAGAGATAGGCAAGACCTTTTTCCCAGGCCAGGGAAAAACGGTCATGCCTGCGACCTTCTTAATGAACGTGAACAGCCGTAAGTTCTCACGTCTGAGCATTGGAGACGTACCAGAAAGCACGCTTGCCCAAAGCATTCAGAACGCCCTTAACGATCCGCGAGTGCAGGAGGCTCTCCAATGAAGCGCTCACTTTTCCACCACTTGTCCACCGTTGCGGTGAATAAGCGAGTTATTCCTTTATTTCTCATCAGCTTATCAGGCGTAAGTCACGCCGACACCAACCACTCGCTGGCCCGCTTTTTTGATAACTCAGGGTACAACGCCAACGTCTCAACCCCGACGGCTTACCAAGGGCAATCGGCCAACTACTACACCGGTGGCAGTTTGTTTGTGCGTAATCAAATTGTCGATGCACAGTTGGTCAGCGTCACTGTCCCCTCCATCAGTACCGGGTGCACTGGCATTGATATGTTTATGGGGGGATTTTCACACATCAGCTCAGACCAACTGGTGAAACTGGGCAAAGCCATTATTCATAATGCCCCTCCTTTTATTGTCAACTTAGCCCTGCAAACCTGGGCACCGCAGCTCAAGCAAAACCTGGATAATCTCCAAGCCAGGCTCGACAAATATCTCAATCAATCGGTGAACTCTTGTGAAGCCGCGCAAGCGTCCATCGGTGGACTGGCCGCCTTTGCCGCTCCTGCTACCAAAAAGCATGTCTGCGCGACGCTTGGGACACAAAACAACGCCTTCTCAGATTGGGTTCAAGGGCAGCAGGAATGTGGCGCAGGAGGCAAAGCAGCGGGTCAGCTAAAGGACGCCAAAAAGGATCCAGCCCTGAAAGACATGACCCAAACCAATCACAACGTGGTCTGGTCTGCGATCATGAATAACGCTTTTTTGTCCTCCGACAAAAATCTAGCGCAATTCATGATGAGTTTGTCAGGCTCTTACGTGTACGACAAAGACGGCAATCCGCGTTATTACCCTAGCCTTTTGACCGACAACAACAACCTCGTCAACGTGCTGCTCGAAGGGGGCAAGGCTGACGTTTATCAGTGTCGCAAAACAGGCCCAGATGCGTGCATTACCATTACCAAGCGCAATAACTTATCCATAAGTCAAACTAACGGCATACAAAACCAGATACGCAAACAACTGGAATCGATACTGCAAAAGATAGCCACCGACCAAAGACTCACGCGTCAACAAGAGGGTTTTCTGGAGCTGATTCAAACGCCGGTACTCAAGTTCTTTATTGACGACTTATCCGCCAATCAAACCCCCGATACCAGCAACTACTCGCGAATGATAGCGGTGGAGCTGCTTAATCAGTACCTCGTGAGCATGTTAAATGTTGCCCGCCAATCCTTGGCCAACACCAACAACAGCCAGGATGACATCGCCCTCATCACTCGTGATATCGATAACGCCAAACGCTTTACCGCGGGGCTGGCTGAGAACGCCATTGAGGCGCTCAACAACCGCAATCAACTGATTGACTCGCAAAGAAAGACCACGCAGCAAAGCACAAAAGAAATCAGCACGACCACCAAACCTACCTCGGCTTATGGGAACTGACCTATGATACTCGAATATTACACTTACACTTCCGGCGAAGTGGTCAACAAAGCCTTTAATGCGCTGGCCACTTTTTTTAGAACCAATACCTTTGGGGATTACTTACAGATGTGCATGATGCTGGGGCTTATCACCAGTTTGTTTATCTTCATGCTGTCACGTAACCCCAAAGACCTCATCAAATGGATGGTGGTGTTCTTTGCCGTACCCCTGTTTCTTATCAACATGAAAGCCGACATGCTCATCATTGATAAGACGCAACCGGGTAAGGCTTACAAGGTGGATAATGTCCCTTACCTCGTGGCCGTGCCTACTTACTTTTTCTCTTCTATCATGGTGGGGATGGCCGAAGGTGTGGAAGGCATTTTCACCACCTCCGACGATGAGCGTTATGGTCGTACTGGGATGTTGTTTGGCTCGGAGCTGTATCAGCTCTCAAGACAATCCAGGATTAATGAGCTGGCGCTGCAAAAACTCTGGCGAGACTACTTTCATAACTGCATGATTGGGGATGTGAGAATCAATGGGAAATACACCTGGGATGAACTCTTTACCGCCCCTGATATTTTTGCCTTTTTAGACGGCGTTAGGCAAAGCCCGTTGCGCGCCCTTTATCTTGATGAAGGCGGCGGCCGAAGCACCTACAAGCGATGTGAAGAAGCTTACCCTATCATCAAGCAGCGCTTTGATGATGCCGCCAATAAAAACATGAGCTTGTTAGCGCATCAATTGCTTGGCAAAGACGCGGACCGTTATAAGCCGCAAGTGGTGCAGTCACTCACCCGCAGCTACGACAAATTTTTTAGAATGAGTACCAGCGCGTCCAGCACCATCAAACAAAACATGCTGATGAACGAGCTACGCTACAACCTTGATAGCCTCGACCCAACGCAAGCTGCGCTCAATTACGCTTATACCACCAATAAACTGCAAACCACCTCAATGTGGGCGTCATTAGGTTTGATGGCAAGAGAATACTTGCCGATGCTCCATACCATGATGTTTATGTTGTTCGCGTGCCTAGGCTTCTTTGTGGCCGGGGCCGCGGTCATTCCTGGCTTGACCATGATGGTGTTAAAAAACTATTTTGGGACGTTTGCCTTTTTGGCCACCTGGCCAGCCTTGTTTGCCATCATCAACGGCTTTCAGCTTTGGGGACTGGAATCTCTGTCTACGGATGTCTCGGGTAAGTTCGGGGGGCTAGTGCTTTCCAACGCGAATGCCGCGGATGAGCTTCACAGCCGCTTCGCCTGGATCACGGGTATATTGATGATAGGCGTCCCTATGATAGCCAAAGGCATTTTAAAAGGCGGTCAAGAAGTCATGTCGAGCATGAACTACCAGCTCTCGAGCATGATTAACTCGACCAATGCCAGAGCGAGCGCTGCAGCGTCCACGGGTAATCTGGATTTTGGCAGTATGCAGATTGACAACCACAGCATGAACAACACCCATGCCAATAAGTTTGATACCAATACCCTCGCCAACCAAGGTCACAGCTACACCCAAAACCCAGACGGCTCGGTGACCACACAACACGGAGATGGGCGCACCACCTACGACAGCTCACAAATCACCAGTCGCGGCAACATCAGCGCCAACACGCAAAGCATGCTGCAAGAGAGTGTGGCGAATGCCCGCAGCCAAACGCAGCAAAACCTTGCTCAAACTAGCACCCAACTGGCTCAAACCCTCCAAGGAGGCGCGGCACTGAGCGACCGCTGGCATGATAGTGTGGGTAAAAACCTGGCTTACGGTGAAGGCAGCACCAGTGGCTTTAATACTCAAGTCAGCCAAGGTATGAATGACATGCAAACGGCGGTTGACAGCGTGATTCAACAAACGGGTTGGACGATAGACCAATCAAAAGCTTACCTGCAAAGTGTCTATGGCGGCTTCGAGGGTGGCCTAGGAACAGGCAAAGGGGCATCGCCATTCAATTTGGGCGCCAGTGGCGGCGTGAAATGGTCTGATGATGAGCGTACGGCTTACAGCAATATGAATGCCGAGCAAAAGCAGCAGCTTGAGCAAGCCACGCAGCAATACACCGAAGGGGCCAATGCCGTGACCAGTGCCGGCACGCAGGTGGACAATAAAGACACCCGAACGTCGGTTGAGCAGTTTGCGCATGATTTTGCAATTAATGCCAGCAACACCAAGTCTCTTGGTGTAAGTGCCATGCAAAGCCAATCGGACTTGAACGCCCTCTCGAATACTCAAACGCGCCTAAACTCTGGCAGTGCCAGCTTTACGGCCAACGCGATTCAAGGCTTCCAGAATTACTTGGAAAAAGACATAGGATTAAACCAACCAGACGTCCAACGCCTAATGACCGCTTACCAACCGGAAGATATTGCCGAGGCGAAAGAGCAATGGCAAGACTACACACGCACTGAAGAGTTCACCACCATGGCGGGACTCGATGGTGACACGGCGAAGATTGTGGCAACAATGGAGAAAGCGCATGAAACCACCACCCCAACCCAACAACCAGAACTGACACCCGAGCAAAACAACACGATGGAGAAAGGATGGGCTAGTACCGTCGATACCGTGGC